>JAAYLO010000216.1 GCA_012521855.1 Halanaerobiaceae bacterium | reverse complement strand
TTATTGCGGTAAATAACGCAAACCTGGAAATCAAGGATAAGGAGTTCCTTATACTGGTAGGACCATCTGGATGCGGGAAAACAACTACCTTGAGAATGGTCGCTGGACTTGAGGAAATTACCAGTGGTACTATTAAAATAGGGGATACCATTGTTAATGATATCCCTCCAAAAGACAGGGATATTGCCATGGTGTTCCAGAACTATGCTCTCTATCCTCATATGGATGTTTACAACAATATGGCTTTTGGTCTGAAATTACGTAAATTCCCTAAAGATGAAATTGACCGCCGTGTAAAAGAAGCAGCAAAGATACTGGGAATTGAGAATTTACTTGACCGCAGGCCGAAACAGCTTTCCGGCGGCCAGAGACAGCGTGTCGCTCTGGGAAGGGCTATTGTCCGTGAACCAAAGGTTTTCCTGATGGATGAGCCTCTTTCCAACCTTGATGCTAAATTGCGTGTACAGATGCGTGCAGAGTTGAGTAAATTACATGATAGATTACAGACAACTATTATTTACGTAACACATGACCAGACAGAAGCCATGACCATGGGTGACAGGATTGTTGTTTTAAGGGATGGATTTATCCAGCAGGTAGCAGATCCCTTAACACTGTATAATAAGCCTGTTAATATGTTTGTTGCAGGATTTATCGGCAGCCCTGCCATGAATTTCCTGGATGCCAGGCTAGTTAAGGAAGACAATAAACTATACGTGGAAAGCAAGGGTTCTTTTAAAATCCTTGTTCCAGAAAGCAAAGTCAGTGAATATCCTGAATTAAACGAGTATGTAGGTAAAGAGATTGTCTTTGGTATCCGTCCGGAAGATTTAGAAGATGCCAGTTTAGTTGATGTCAGTGTTGATGATGATAAATCATTCTCAGCAACTGTAGAAGTTGTTGAGCCTATGGGTTCAGAAATATATCTGTATCTGGCAATAAACGGCCATTCTATGATTGCCCGTGTTGATGCTCACAGTACTGCCAAGGTTGGAGATGTAGTAAAATTACTGGTCAAGACTGACAATATGCATATCTTTGATTCTGAAACTGAAAAGTCAATCTTTTAATTGAGTTTCAGATAAATATAAAAAACGGCTGTGGATATATCTAATATACACAGCCGTTTTCCTTATTTGAATAATTTTTTTAAAATGCCCTTTTCAGTGTTTTTATCTGTATAAATAAGGGAAGAAAACAGGCCTTCAATCTTTATATTTCCATTATCCAGGTTCAGACTGTGTATATTCAGGTCCTGGCCTTTTATGTCCAGCAGGCCTTGAGTTGTCTGGAGGATGACTTTTTCTTCATTAAAGGAGATAACTTCTATAATACCACTCATGTCCAGGTATTTTCGGTCTTTGAGGACCAGACTTTGTTCTGCTTTGATTATATTTTTATTATCTTCTGTTTTCATAGTATTTTCCTCCTTTCCGGAATTGATTTGTCCAAAACTTGAATTCACTGAAATAACTTATATTAATAATTATTAGTTAAAATTATAAAATATGATAAAAGGAAATCTGTATTAGGTGAAGAATATATAAATAAAAGGAACTAAACCCCTTTTAGATGCATATAATATAGATGGATTATGCCTTGAAGGGGTGCTTCTGATGATATTCCTGCTGGAACAGATCAGGACATTTTGCCTGATGTCTTTTTACGGCTTTATCTTAAGCCTGGTTTTTATGATCTATCAATCCTTTGTCCATAGATATAAAATAAAGAAAATAATGCTGCATTTATCAGATTTGATTTTTTTTATCATGACAGGATTGATAGGCTTTATATTACTGCTTCATATTAATGGCGGTTATCTCAGGTTTTATGTTTTTATAGCGATTTTTTCAGGTTTTGCACTGCCCTTTATGTTAAAAAGAAATAAAGGCTGAAAGGAAAGCGGGGTGCTGTAAATTGCCGGTGTTCATGAGGACAAGGCTTTTTAGAATTTTATTGCTTATAATTATCCTTTTTTCTGTATACAAGTTTTATGAAAATTACCGTGTTATCAAGGATCTGGAACATAGAATTATGGAATTGAAGGAAATATTGTCCGGGCAATGGAAGAGAAAAACAGACTGGAGGAAGAACTGGAAAATGTTAATAATCCAGAGTATATTGAGAAAATTGCCCGGGAAGAACTGGGTTTAGTGAAACCTGGAGAGTTATTGATTATTCCTGTTGAGGAAACAGACTGAAGTTTATAATATAAAGAAAGTGGTGGAACTATTGCTGGATAAAATAATACTGAGAATAAGTGAGGAATTAAAAATAAAGCAGGAACAGATTGCAGGGACAGTAAGGCTTCTTGATGAAGACAATACTGTTCCTTTTATTGCCAGATACCGGAAAGAGATAACAGGCGGCCTTGATGAGGTCCAGATACAAAATATAGCTGAAAGACTTGAGTATTTAAGAAATCTTCAAAAAAGAAAGGAAGAAGTTATCTGCCTTATTGCTGAACAGGACAAACTGACGGATGAACTGGAAGAAAAGATAAATAATGCATTTGTCCTGCAGGAAGTTGAGGATTTGTACAGGCCTTATAAACAGAAGAGAAAGACAAGGGCTTCTATAGCAAAAGAAAAGGGCCTTGAGCCTCTGGCCCAGTTAATCTGGGAGCAGAATACATTTACAGGTACTCTGGAACAATACGGCAGGGAATACATATCTGAAGAACAGGAAATTTTCAGTCTTGATGATGTTTACCAGGGGGCACGTGATATTGTAGCTGAATGGATTTCTGATGATGCAGAGATCAGAAAAATTATCAGGAATTATGCCTATGAAAATGCATTTCTGGAGAGTATTGTCAGGGATAAAAGTATAGATAAAGAGGGTAAGTATGAGCAATATTATGAATATAAAGAAAGTGTGCAGAAAATACCTCCCCACCGGATTATGGCAGTAAACCGCGGGGAAAAAGAGGATGTCTTACAGGTAAAAATAATAGTAGATGAAGAAAAAATATATCAGATAATAAGAAGCGTGATAGAGAAAAATTCAAAAAATATTTTCAGGAAGGAACTGGGCAAAGCCCTTGAAGATGCCTATAAACGCTTGATTGCTCCTTCAATTGAAAGGGAGATACGAAGCAGCCTGACAGAAAAGGCAGAAGAACATGCCATTGAAGTATTTTCCAGAAACCTGAAAGCCCTGTTGTTACAGCCACCCTTAAAAGACCGGGTAGTCATGGGGATTGATCCTGGATTCCGGACAGGCTCTAAAGTCTGTGTCGTTGATAAAACAGGCAAACTTCTGGATACAGCCAGTATTTATCCGCATCCTCCGCAAAATGAAAAGGAGAAAGCAGCTCAAATAATACAGGCTTTAATAAAAAAACATAATGTAGATACTATTGCCATAGGTAATGGTACTGCCTCCAGGGAAACAGAGTTTTTTATTTCTGACCTGCTCAAAAATCTTTCCGGAGATCTTAAAGATGTATTGAAATATACAATTGTTGATGAGGCTGGAGCATCTGTTTATTCAGCTTCTGCCCTGGCCCGTGATGAGTTTCCTGATCTGGATGTATCTATGAGAGGTGCTGTTTCAATAGCCAGAAGGCTGCAAGACCCACTGGCAGAACTTGTAAAGATAGAGCCCCGCTCAATAGGAGTCGGCTTATATCAACATGATATTAACCCGAAGAAGCTTGAAGTGTCTTTAAGAAAGGTTGTCGAATCTGCAGTCAATTTTGTCGGGGTTGACTTAAATACCGCTTCTGTATCACTTTTGCAATATGTTTCCGGTATTAATATTTCTGTGGCGAAAAATATTGTTAAATACCGGGAAGAGAATGGTGTTTTCAGAAACAGGGAAGAGTTGAAGAGGGTTCCGCGTCTGGGAGAAAAAACCTTTATTCAGGCAGCAGGTTTTTTAAGAATTCCCGGCGGGGATAATCCCCTGGCTGAAACCCCCATTCATCCAGAATCATATCAGCAGACAGAAAGGCTGCTCAAAGATCTTGGCTATGAGCTGGAAGATATCCGGAATAAAAACAGCTTAAAAGATTTGTCTGACAGTCTGGATAGGCTAGATGTCCTTGCTAAAGCAGAGGAGCTGAATATAGGTGTTCCTACCCTGAAAGATATTATCTCTGCTTTAAAACAGCCAGGCCGTGATCCAAGAGAAGAATTTCCTGCTCCTGTTTTCCGGATAGATGTCCTGAAGATGGAAGACCTGAAGGCTGATATGGTATTAAAGGGCACAGTGCGTAATGTGGTTGATTTTGGAGTGTTTGTAGATATAGGTGTGGAACAGGACGGGCTTGTTCATGTTTCAGAAATAAGTGAAGAATATGTTGAAAACCCTCTGGATATTGTACAGGTTGGAGATATAGTAAATATCAGGATCCTGTCTGTTGATGAAAGGCGAAAACGTATTTCATTGAGTATGAAAACCAATTAAAAAATTCTATAGCTGGAAAAATGTATTTTTATTTGACAAACATTTAGAGCTGCGATATAATATCAGTAATATATTTCATGTTGAGGAGGATTTTTTTGCATGTCAATTGAGGTTGGTAGCACAGTTGAAGGGAAAGTAACGGGGATTACCAAATTTGGAGCATTTGTAGAATTACCTTCAGGAGATACCGGACTGGTTCATATTTCGGAAGTTGCGAACACATATGTTAAAGATATAAGTAATTTCCTGAAACCAGATGATACAGTCAAGGTAAAGGTAATTAAGGTCGGTGATGATGGAAAAATCGGACTCTCGATCAAGCAGTTAAGTGACCCTTCTGAGCGGGTGGACAGTACTTCAAGGATGTCCTTTGAAGACCAGATGTCAAAATTCTTAAAAGAAAGTAATGAGAAATTACAGGACCTGAAAAACCGTGATGCAAAGCGCGGTGGTCATAATAGATAAATAAGCCTGAACACCCTCAAAGCACTGAGGGGTTTTTTTTGTTCGATAAAACAATTCAAATTAGATAAAAATATACATGGAAAAAAGGATATGTAAAGCAGGTGGTCCAGATTATTGTCAGGAAAGAAGAAAGGGAGATTATAAAATACCAGTTAGGAAGAGAAGCTGAAAATATAGGGGGTATTGCACTTTATTGTCCTTTTGGTAAACCCGCTGTTTTATTGACTCTTCCTTACAGCAAAGAGTACGGAGTTTTCCCTACAACTTACTGGCTGAGCTGTCCCTATCTGGTCAAGGAAGTATCCCGTCTGGAGGAAAAAGGCCTGATAAGGGAATTTACTGAAATGCTTGAAAAAGATGATGTTTTGAAAGAAAGGCTTCTGGCAGCACATCAGGATTATGCAGTAGAAAGAATGAAATTATTAGAAGACGAAGATAGAAAACAACTGGCTGATAAAAAAGCAATTCTTGAGGTGTTGAGCGGGTCCGGTATAGGCGGTATACGGGATATGAAGGGAATTAAATGTCTGCATACTCATCTGGCTGATTATCTGGCCAGGAAGAAAAATCCTGTAGGAGAAGTGATCTGGAAAAAACTCAGCTGGCCGGAAGATTGTCATATCTGTGACCTGGATAAAGTTATGAAAGGAGGCAGATAAATGAAGGTAGGAGTTATCGATGTAGGTACCAATTCATGCCGGATGCTGGCAGCTGATTGCAGGGACGGTGTTATTGAAGAAATCAGACGGGATCTTGTAATAACGCGTCTGGGCGAGGGTGTAGACCAGAATGGTTTCCTGCTGGATACTGCAATTGAAAGAGCCAGTTCTGCTATTTTTGCTTTTGTAAAAGAAATGGACAAACTGGATGTTGGAAAGATTAGAATAATTGGTACAAGTGTCCTGCGGGATGTAAATAATGCAGAATCTTTAGTTCAAAGGATAAAGGATGAAACAGGCTGCACCCTGGATATTATTCCGGGAAGAGAAGAAGCGAGACTGACCTATCTAGGTGCAGGAGTCTCTGATCCAGATACCCTGATAATTGATATAGGAGGCGGAAGCACTGAATTTATCTGGCAGGATAATCAGGGAATAAATTTTAGGAGCCTTGATATAGGTGCAGTCCGCCTTACAGAAAGGTTTATAAATAATCCTCAGGAAAGAGTAAGTAATCTGGAGATATCTCTTATAGAAAGAGAAGTAAGGGAGCTGCTAAACAGAGAGATAGCTCCCATCCATATTGATAAAGCAGTCGGCCTGGGTGGAACGATAACTACTATTGCTGCTATAGAACAGGAAATGGGTGTATATGATAGCGGGAAAATTGAAGGTTATAAAATAAGTATTGGGAGCCTGAAGAAAACCATTAATAGATTGAAAGAGATGTCCCTGAAGGAACGAAAGGAGGTAAAAGGCTTACAGGAGGAGAGGGCTGATATTATTGTTGCCGGGGCAGTAATCCTCTCTGTAATAATGGAAACCCTGGGTTTAAAGGACCTTTATGCCAGCGAACATGATTTATTATATGGTACAGTGAAGGATATGATTATGTAGCAAAAAGGATAATATTAATATTTTATTGTTCTATATGTTTTCTTTTAGCAATAAATTTTGAAGTCTTCCTTCTATTAATCGACAGATATATTGTTACTTATAAGTTATAATAAGTTTATGTACTGGAATAAATTACCTGAAAAGAAGCAATTTTATTTAGGGAGGGAGACTTTTTATGTTGGAAAGTGTTTATCCGGTATCAGGCCAGCAAACTGGTATCAGTAAAGTTAAATTTAATACTCAAGACAGGTACAGGTTTATTATCAGCATTTTTCTTGCTTATTTTATTGGACAGGCAGAGATTGCAGGCTATTTCCCGTTGGTACTTATTTACCTTACTTTATTGGTCATGGACAGGCCATTCTTTTTTCTGATTTCTGTACTGGCAGCAGGGGCTGGTTTGCTGCACTCCAGGGATATTTTTAATTTAATTTATCTAATTCCGGCCCTGTCTGGTTTTATAATATACGGTAGTTTCAAAGCAAGGGGCAGAGAGCCCAATATAGCGCTGGTAAATGCCCTCATATATCTGGTATTGGCTGTTTTACGCAACTGTTATCTGGGTATATTGCCTGTATATTACCTGTTTTCAGCCATTGAAGCTGTAAGTATATACATTCTGGCTTATATTGGTCTACAGGGTTCAAAAGAATTAATTGATAAAGAAAAAAAACTGACTTCTTTAGCACTCCTTACCCTTTTTATGATCAGCGGAGGTCTGTTTATCGGGCTGGCAAATATTATAATGTTTTCAGCTGGAGTAGTAAATACAATAGTTTATATTCTGATTTTCAGTACAGCAAATGTTCTTGGTTTCAATTATTCCATAATAACAGCTGTATCCTATGGCGTGTTACTGGTCTGCACGGGTGTAATTCCCATGATAGATATGTTCAGTTTTATTCTTTTTTCACTTTCTTCTTCATTGTTTTACGGCAGAAAGAAGTACTGGATCCTGATCGGTGCCTTTATTGGTTTTCTTTTGTATTCAGGTTTTGCCATAACTTATTATAACCTTGGGAGAACTGCTTTTGAAGTAGCTGTGGCTCTGCTTATTTTTATGCTTGTTCCTGTCAGATACTGGACAAGGCTTTATTATTGTTTTCAGGAAAATGAAGAAACATCTTTCTTTCCAGCTGTAAGCCAGGAATTCAGGCAGCATTTAAGTGAATTGTCAAAGATTTTTGCTGAACTCAGTAATTTATTCAAGGATACAGTACTCATTGAGAGCCCGGCAAGAATGCTGGATGATTTTGCTTTTATTTTCAGGAATAAGGTTTGTGGAAAGTGTAAGCGGAAGTTTATTTGCTGGCAGCAGGAGAGAGAAGATACTTATAAGAGGATTTTTGTGCTCCTTAAAACAGCTAATAATAAAGGTTATCTGACTTTGGAGCTGGTAGAGAGAATTTTAGAAGAAAAATGTCCATATACTAAACAAATAATTGGTGCTGCTAAAAGCAGTTTTGAGATTTGCCAGATTAATAATTACTGGCGGAACAGACTGAAAGAAAAACACATGATAATATCTGAGCAATTGGCTGGAGTCGGGGAGATTGTTGACCAGTTCTCTCATGAATCATCACTGAATCTAAGGGCAAATGTAGTTATGGAGAGTCTTAAAAAGAAAGCAGAAAAAGCAGGTATTGATATATATAGTATAGAGGTCCAGAAGAATATTAACTCCAATAAAAATTGTTTTATAATAAAAATGGAACAATGTAGCGGCAATTGCTCCTGTGAAGGACAGGTTCTTGAATTGTTGAATTCTGTTTATGAGTATGATTATAGAATTTTGAAAAAGCATTGCGGTAATAAAATGAAGGATGAAAACTGTGAGGTCTTCTATGGGCCTGTAGGCAGATACAGTCTCTCTATTGCCAATATATTGAGACCATCTTCTGATACAGGCTTTTCTGGTGACAGTTTTTTACACAAAGGCCTGAAGGATGGAAAGGATATTGTTGTTATTTCTGACGGGATGGGAACCGGAAAAAAGGCAGCACTTGAAAGTTCAGCTGCCCTGAGTTTGTTGGAAAAAATAATAGACGCAGGATTTAACCAGAACCTGGCTGTTAAAACAATCAACTCTGCTCTTTTTTTGAGAAATCAGGAAGAAACATTTACCACTCTTGATATCTTTCTCTTTGATACTTTTACTGCCAGGGCAACTTTTAATAAAATTGGAGCGATGGCCAGTTATATAAAGAGAAACTGGGATCTTATAAAGATAGATTCAGCTTCACTCCCGGCCGGTATACTGGAAAAAATAGATGTATCTACTGAAGAAATTGAACTGATGGATGGAGATTTTGTAGTCATGTTTACAGACGGACTGCTTGATCTCAGATATGATATAAATGATAAGGAGGAGTGGTTGAGACAAACCCTGCAGAATTCATCTTTTGACAGGGCAGAAGAGATGTGTGATTATATCAGGGAACTGGTAATGAACTTTGATGGTTCTATTATTGATGACTTAACTGCAGTTATTATAAAAGTTGAAGAACTTGACAAAAAAAGAAGGAAGTTTAAGGGTCTGCCTCGAATAAATATAGTTAAATGAGTATAAAAGGAGAAATTAGTTTGGATTTGTTAGACCGCTTTGAAAACTATATAAAAAATGAAGGGCTGGTTGAAAAGGGGGATTCTATTTTCCTTGGAGTATCAGGAGGGCCGGACTCACTTACTATGCTCGATCTTTTTTCCAGAATCCGCTATAAGTATGGTCTGGAAATATTAGTCTTTCATTTAAACCATATGTTCAGAAAAGAAGCAGAAGAGGAAGCTCAGTTTGTCAGACGGATGTCCGAAAAATATGGTTTAGAGGTAATTGTTGAAGAATTTAATGTACCTGAATTTATCAGGAAATATTCTTATTCACCTGAAGAAGGAGCCAGGATTGTAAGGTTTGACCTTTTGGCGTACTGGGCTGAAAAATATAATATAAAAAAGCTTGCTCTGGCTCATAATAAGGATGACCTGGTAGAAACCGTTTTTTTGAATCTTTTCCGGGGGACCGGGCTGAAGGGTCTGAGGGGAATTATGCCCCGTACATCAAAAGGTGATCTGGTTATTATTCACCCATTACTGGATTTTTATAGAGAAGAGATTGAATCTTATTGCCGGTACAGGAAGCTGAACCCCTGTCATGATCCAAGTAACAGGGAGATAATATATACCAGAAATAAAATCAGGAATATAATAATTCCCCTGATTGAGAAGGAAATAAACCCGGCTCTGAAAGAAGCAGTTTCCAGAATGGCTGCCTATATCCGGGAAGAAGAATTGTTTCTGGCTGAAACAGGGAGAAAACAATTTCAAAATTGCCTTCTGAAGAGAGATAAAGGAAAGATAATTTTGTCTATAAAGACCTTGAATGAAGAAAGTAAAGCCATAAGAAGGAGGATTATCTGGAATGCCATTCAGGAACTCCGGGGAGATACAGCCGATTTTTACCGGGTTCATTATCAGATCATTGAAGAATTGATTGTGTCCGGTCAAACCGGTAAGACCCTGGTTTTAAAAGATAATATACAGGTGAGGAGCTCTTATGATTATTTGATTTTTGAACAGAAAGAGGAATACAGTAAAGCTGATGATTTTTCATTTGAACTGGATATTCCCGGGTCAGTCCAGTGGGGAGATTTTATAATCGAGACAGAGGTCTTCTGGAAAGATAATGATTGGCAAAAGCTCACCGGGGATAAAAATATCTGTATCTGTGATTTTGATAAAGTAAAAGGCCCGCTTATTGTAAGAAACAGGAGGAAAGGCGACTATTTTTATCCCTTTGGCATGAATAATTCAAAGAAAATAAAAGATTTTTTTATTGATGAAAAAATAGCCCTTGATGAGAGGGATAAGATCCCGATTATCACGGATCAGGAAGGAAATGTTATCTGGATAGCTGGTTATAGAGCAGATAACAGATTCAGGGTAGATGATACTACCAGAAAAATACTTAAATTAGGTATAAATTTTACGGGAGGGAATTAAATATGAATGGAGATAATATTTATTCTGCTGACCTTGCTGAGATCATTATAACAGAGGATGAGTTAAAAAAAAGAATAAAGGAACTGGGCAAAGAGATTACAGCCAGCTACAATCCGGAAGAGGAGATTGTAATGGTCTGTATCCTAAGAGGTGCAGTTATGTTTATGGCTGATCTGGCCAGGGAGATAAACCTGCATGTTGTTTTTGATTTCATGGACTGTTCCAGTTATGGAGAAGGTACCACCAGTTCAGGTGTTGTAAGAATAATAAAAGACCTTGATGAGAATATAGAGGGACGTCATGTTTTGATAGTTGAGGATATTATGGATACTGGAATCACCTTAAAATATGTAGTCGAAATGCTAAAAACAAGAAATCCAGCCAGTATTAAGATTGTTACACTCCTTGAGAAGCCCGAACGCAGAGTAGAAAAACATATTGAAGCTGATTTTGTTGGTTTTGAGATACCCAATAAATTTGTTGTTGGCTATGGGCTGGACTTTGCAGAGAGATATCGTAACTTACCATACATAGGTGTTTTAAAAGAAGAACTGTATTCCTGAATATTGCTAAAGATCTTTTCTTATGTTATAATTATAAATTGTATGAATAGATAATTATATATTTTTTCCTTATTGAGGGGAGGTTTAGTTTATTGAACAGTTTTATGAAGAATCTTGCAGTTTATCTTGTTCTAATCGTATTAGCGGTTATAGTAGCACAGTATTTTATGCAGCAAAATCCTAATATAAAAAAGGATTTTTCATATAGTGATCTTATTTCTGCAGTTAATGAAGGCAGGATAAAAGAGATAACAATAATCGGAAATGAGGAAGTACAGGGTACCATCAATAATCAGAGATTTGTTGTACCCATACCATCTGAAATTGTACCAGAGCTGATGGAGATAATGCTAAAAAATGAAGTCAAGGTTAATACAAAACCTAGACCGACAGAACCCTGGTGGACAACTGCTTTGATATATTTTCTTCCAATTATTATCATAATAGTTGCCTGGGTTTTCATTATTCAGAAGATGCAGGGCGGCGGCAGCCAGATGATGTCTTTTGGCAAAAGCCGGGCCCGTTTAAGTGACAGTGAAAAAAGGGTTACTTTTGATGATGTCGCGAATTATGAAGAGGTAAAAGAAGAACTGATTGAAGTGGTTGAATTTCTGAAGAATCCAAGGAAATTTACTAAAATGGGTGCCAAGATACCAAAAGGAGTACTATTGGTAGGGCCTCCTGGAACCGGTAAAACCTTTCTTGCCAGAGCAGTTGCTGGTGAAGCAGGAGTTCCTTTTTTTATAATCAGTGGTTCTGATTTTGTAGAAATGTTTGTAGGAGTGGGAGCATCCCGGGTCAGGGATTTGTTTGAACAGGGCAAGAGGAATTCCCCCTGTATTATCTTTATTGATGAGCTTGATGCCGTAGGAAGGCAGAGGGGAGCTGGACTAGGCGGCGGGCATGATGAAAGGGAACAGACCCTGAATCAACTCCTTGTAGAAATGGATGGTTTCGAAACAAATGAAGGTATAATAGTCATGGCTGCAACTAACCGTCCAGATGTGCTTGATCCTGCTTTATTAAGACCTGGAAGGTTTGACAGACAGATTGTAGTAGATTATCCTGATGTAAAAGCAAGGGAAGGTATCTTAAGGATACACCTTAGAGATAAACCTGTTTCTGATGACGTAGATATAAAGGTACTGGCAAAAAGAACACCAGGCTTTACCGGTGCGGATATGGAGAATCTGGCCAATGAAGCTGCTATACTGGCAGTAAGAAGTGATAAAAAAGCCATAACCATGGAAGAATTTGATGAAGCCATTGACAGGGTTATCGCAGGTCCAGCCAGAAAGAGCAAGGTAGTTTCTGAAAAAGAGAAAAATTTAATAGCATATCATGAGACAGGGCATGCCATATTGGGTGAATTGCTGGAACATGGTGACAGAACCCACAAGGTTACAATTATACCCAGAGGAAGAGCCGGCGGATATACAGTACAGTTACCTGAAGAGGAGACCAGTATCCTTACAAAAAAAGAACTGCTGGCCAGGGTAACTATTTTACTGGGGGGCAGGGCAGCAGAGGCTACTTTTCTGGATGATATAAGTACAGGTGCCCAGAATGACATGGAGCGGGCTACCCGCATAGTCAGGGCCATGGTAACGGAATATGGGATGAGTGAAAAGATGGGGCCCTTAACACTGGGTCAGAAACATGATGAACAGATCTTCCTGGGAAGGGATATTTCCAGACAGAGGAATTATAGTGAGGAAGTAGCTGCTGAGATAGACAGGGAAGTAAGCAGAATAATAAACCAGTGTTATGAAAAGGCTTTAACCCTTCTTAAGGAGAATACAGCAAAGGTAGAAAGAATTGTGAGAGCCCTGAAAGAACGGGAGACACTGAATGCGGAAGATATCAGGAAATTAATGAAGGGTGAACCCCTTGAGCCACTGGATGCAGAAACCGGAACTGATAATGATAATAAAAAAGAGAAGAAGAGTGACAATACTGAAGAAAGTGCTATAAATGATAAAAAGACAGAATAGAGTAATATAAGTTCTGATTAAAAAACCAGCCTGAAAAAAGGCTGGCTTTTTATTGTTTTTTGATTTTTAGCAGTAAGTGATCTATAATAATAATGTATTATCCTGAATAAGGGGGAATAACAGTGAAAACAGATATTGAAATAGCCCAGTCAGCTGAGATGAAGGAAATTGCAGAAATAGCAGAAAAGCTGGATTTAAGCGAAGATGACCTGGAATTATACGGAAGGTATAAAGCAAAAGTAAAACTGGATATTTTAAAAAACAGGGTTGATAAGGATGGTAAACTGGTACTGGTTACAGCCATTACTCCTACACCGGCAGGTGAGGGGAAAACAACAATCACTGTAGGCCTCGGCCAGGCTCTGAACAGAATCGGCAAAAAAGCAGTTATTGCCCTAAGGGAGCCTTCTTTAGGCCCGACCATGGGTGTGAAGGGAGGAGCTGCCGGCGGGGGTTATTCCCAGGTGCTTCCCATGGAGGATATAAATCTGCATTTTACAGGTGATATACATGCAATCGGGGCAGCTCATAATTTATTGTCAGCTGTTATTGATAATCATATTATGCAGGGTAATGAGTTGGCTATTGACCCTGTTTTGGTGAGCTGGCCGAGAGTAGTTGATATGAATGACCGGGCCTTACGTGATATTGTTATAGGTCTAGGAGGAAGGGTCAATGGCGTACCAAGACAGGATAGATTTATCATCACCGTTGCTTCAGAGATAATGGCTATATTATGTCTGGCTGAAAACCTTTCTGACCTGAAGGAGAGAATAAAAAGGATAGTGATAGGTTATACATATCAGGGTAACCCCGTTACTGCCGGTGATTTGAATATAGAGGGGGCACTGACAGTTCTGCTGAAAGATGCCCTGAAACCCAATCTGGTCCAGACACTGGAAAATACGCCTGTTTTTATACATGGCGGTCCTTTTGCAAATATTGCTCATGGCTGTAATAGTATAATTGCCACAAGAATGGCATTGAGATTAGGGGATATCGCCATTACTGAGGCAGGTTTTGGGGCTGATCTGGGTGCAGAGAAATTCTTTGATATCAAATGCCGGTATAGCGGCCTGAAAGCTGATGCAGTTGTTTTAGTGGCAACAATTAGAGCCCTTAAAATGCATGGAGGTATGAAATTAGAGGACCTGAAAAATGAAGACCTGCCGGCTATTGAGAGGGGTTTTGCAAATCTTGAAAAACATATAGAAAATATGCAAAAGTTCGGTTTGCCAGTACTTGTCGCCATCAATAGATTTCCTGCTGATACAGAGGCTGAGCTGGTATTTGTCAGGGAAAAGTGCAGGGAACTGGGTATAGCTGCTGCCATCTCCGAGGTCTGGGAAAAAGGCGGAGCAGGCGGGATAGAACTGGCTGAAGAACTTCTTGATATCCTGGATAAAGGGGAGAGTAATTTTAAATTCCTTTATGAGGATAGCTTGCCGCTTAAGGAAAAGATCATCAGGATTGCCTGTGAAATATATGGTGCTGATGGTGTTGATTTCAGCAGTAAAGCGGAAAAGCAGCTGGAAAACTATCAGAGATCAGGGTATGGGGAGCTCCCTGTCTGTATGGCCAAGACACAGAACTCTATTTCTGACAATCCTGCCCTGAAGGGGAGACCGGAAGGATTCCGGCTTTCAGTAAGAGAAGTTAATTTATCTGCCGGAGCAGGTTTTATTGTACCACTGACTGGTCCTGTTTTGACCATGCCCGGGCTGCCGAAAAAACCAGCAGCAGTATCTATAGATATAGATGAAAATGGTAAGATTACAGGCCTCTTTTAGTTAAAAGCTTCTTGTATATTGAATAATTATATGGTAAAATTTCATTGATATGAGTGGCTGAGTAGGAGTCATGCGTATATAGTGCTTAAGGATGGGACGTTGCCTTAAGACGAAAAGCCTTTTACAGGCTGCGGTATGACTTCCGCGTCCGCTGCCGCCAGAGAGTTGACACCCAATCCTTCTCTTTGGTGTGCAGATATCTGCCACACCATATAGAGAAGGAGGTGGAGAAATGAAAACATCGAGTTACAGGCTTGTTTTTATGTCTTTTTTAATTGCCCTCAGTATTATCCTGACCCGGATATTGAGTATAAGGGTGCCTATTGGCGGGGTAGAAGGGATAAGAATCGGCTTTGGCGGTCTGCCCATTATTTTTGCAGGTGTAATTGGCGGGCCGGTAGCTGGAGGTGTTGTTGGTGCCATGAGTGATATGCTGGGTTATTTTATTAATCCCATTGGCCCATATATGCCCCACTTTACACTGACTTCATTTCTGACCGGGTATATTCCTGGTCTGATTATAAAATATGTTTTCAGAAAAAAAGCAGGATTCTATTCTCTATTTACTGCCATAGCCATCGGGCAGATTACAACATCAGTTATACTTGTACCGCTATTTGTAAATATGCTCTTTAAAACACCCCTGGAGGTATTATTAATCCCACGGGTTATTAGCCAGGCTGTCCATATTCCTCTATATACAGTGTTTATTCA
>JAAYLO010000215.1 GCA_012521855.1 Halanaerobiaceae bacterium | reverse complement strand
CCGCTGCAGATATTGATAAACAGTGGTTGAAAGATAAGAAAAAAATAGGTATTACAGCAGGGGCTTCGACCCCGGAATGGTTAATGAAGGAGGTTATTGAGGTTATGAGTGAAGAAAAAAAGGATTTACAGATTGAAGAAATTATTGAAGAGGAAGGAGTAAATAATGAAGCAGAAGATACTGTTATTGAAGAAGTAGAAGCTGCAGTGGAGGATAATGAAGAAAATACTGCTGATGATACTGAAGAAAATGCAGATGAAACCATCAAAACAGTAGAAGAAACAGGTGATAATGAAATCAAATTAGATGAACCTGAAGATGTAGACACCATTAAAAATGAACAGATTGATTATAGTAATAATGAGATTGCTGACCTGAAGAAGGGTCAGATTGTCACTGGAACTGTCAGTCAGATTGAAGCTGATGGTGTTTACGTCGATGTTAATTATAAGACAGATGGTTTTATCCCTTTAAGGGAGTTATCTCATAAAAATATTACAGATCCCGCTGAAGTAGTTGAATTGAATGAAGAAATAGACGTAGTCATACTTACACTGGAAGATGATGAAGGCAATATGATTTTATCAAAAAAACGTGCTGATTATGAAAAAGCATGGGAAACAATAATGGATGCTTATGAAAACAACAAGGTAATAGAAGCTGAAGTAACAAAGGTAGTTAAGGGCGGATTGGTTGTAGATGTAGGCTTAAGAGGTTTTATACCAGCTTCCCATGTAGCTATCGGTTATGTTGAAAACCTTGATGAGTATCTGGGTAAAACCCTGAGACTGAAAGCAATTGAAGTTGAGCGGGATAAAAATAATGTAGTATTATCTGCAAAAGAAGTACTGGAAGAAGAAAAAGCTGAACTCAAAAAGAAAACACTGGAAAAGCTGGAAGAAGGACAGGTAATCAAAGGTGTTATTACTAAACTCGTTGATTTTGGTGCTTTTGTTGATCTGGGAGGTATTGAAGGCTTATTACATATTTCCGAAATGTCCTGGGGCAGAATTGATCATCCTACAGACATCTTTGAAGAAGGACAGGAAATAGAAGTAAAAGTTCTTGGCTTTAATAAAGAAGAAGAAAGAATCTCTCTTGGTTATAAACAGCTTTTGCCTGATCCCTGGCAGCAATTTCTTGATAAGCACTATGTGGGAGAAATTGTTACAGGTACAGTTACCAAACTGGTTGATTTTGGAGCTTTTGTAGAAATAGAAAAAGGTGTGGAGGGCCTAATTCATATTTCACAATTATCCTACAGGCATGTAAAGACAGCTGATGAAGTTGTCAGTGTTGGTGAAGAGGTTGCAGTAAAGATAATCAATATAAATGAAGAGCAGAAAAGAGTCGGCCTGAGTATAAAAGAACTGGAAGAAAAACCCGTACCCCGAACAGGTCAAAAAGCAAAAGTACATGAAAGCAAAGCTGAAGAAGAACAGGCAACAGGCGGTGTTACCATTAGAGAAATGGTTGGAGATCTGGATTTGGGATCTGAAGAATAAAAAAGAATATAAGAGAGCGACTGGATAATCCTGCTAATCTATAGCAGGATTTTTTTATTCACTGATAAATTGAGCTGAATAATAATATTTCTGGGGGAAATAATAGGAAAGAGGAAATATTTATTGGGAGTGATAAGATGTCTGTTGGAATTTTATTGTTGATTATTACCGGCCTGTTAATATATTTTGGTGCTGCACAGAGAGTGCTGGATAAATTGTATCTTACAGATTCTGCAGCTTTACTCATTATTGCTTTATTGATCATTGGAAGTTTTTTTGAAGTGACTATATTGCGGGACCCCTTACTGACCATAAATGCAGGGGGAGCTGTCGTCCCAATTATCTTATCAATATATATCTTATCAAGAGCTGATTCAGCAGGAGAACGCTTAAGAACCATTGCAGCTGTTTTCCTTACAGCAATGTTCATTTATGCTGTCAGTATACTCTTCAGTAATTTTGGACATGGCAGGGATATTCTTGATCCCATGTATATTTATGCAATCAGCGGCGGGATTATTGCCTACTTACTGGGCAGGTCACGCCGTGCTTCCTTCATAGCCGGGACCATGGGATTTCTGGTCTTTAATCTTTTTACTTTTTTCAAAGCCCTTGCAGGCACTATTAATGCACAGACAAGATTAGGCGGCGGCGGTATATTTGACAGCATGGTAATTTCAGGTATATTTGCAGTATTACTGGCTGAATTACTAGGAGAATCGCTGGAACGTTTGCGTGGAGGCCACAGAGATGACAGCAAATAAGGG
>JAAYLO010000214.1 GCA_012521855.1 Halanaerobiaceae bacterium | reverse complement strand
GCTCTATACATGGCCCCTGTGTCCAGATAACGGAAACCCAGCTTTTTAGCTAGCAGTTTTGCCACAGTACTTTTGCCTGCACCTGCCGGGCCATCTATTGCAATAACGCCTTTCATCAGTTCACCTCTTTTAGATATACATATATTTATTCTATATTATATAACAGAATTCCTCCTTTATATTATTCTTTTATTAAATCTTTTAAATTTTTTTGTATTTTTTACACCATTATTTATCTGTATTATCTTATACTGACATTAATGACCGGATAATGGCAGCTAATAACAGATAAAACTTATCGGCAATCAAAATCATAAGATCCATCTTCCTTTATTATTTCCAGTGCTCTAAAAAGAGCCCGGGCTTTGTTTAATGTTTCTTCATACTCTCTTTCCGGCAGAGAATCCTTCACGACTCCTGCACCTGCCTGGATATAATATTTTTTATAATCATATACAATTGTCCTGATGGCAATACAGGTATCAAGATTCCCTCTATAATCAAGATATCCCACTGCACCGCCGTATACTCCGCGGGCTTCTTCTTCCAGGCGGTCAATAATTTCCAGCGACCTTAATTTTGGTATTCCTGAGACAGTCCCCGCAGGAAAGACAGACTTTAATGCATCAAGACTACTGTATTTTCCCTCCAATTCTCCTTCAATTTCTGAAACAATATGCATGACATTTGAAAAAAGCTCAATATTCATATATTCGGTTAGTCTAATACTGTCTTTTTTACAGACCTTTCCTAGATCATAACAGCCAAGGTCAACCAGCATGTTGTGTTCTGCTTTTTCCTTTTCGTCATTCAACAATTCCTGCTGTAAGAGCATATCAATTTTTTTGTTTGCCCCTCTGGGTCTTGTGCCTGCCAGAGGTCTTGTAATTACCTTTTGTTTATATGCTTTTACCAGAAGCTCTGGAGATGAACCGATAATTATTAGTTCAGGAAATCCCAGGAAAAAGAGATAGGGTGAGGGATTTATCATCCTGAGTGCCCTGTATAATTTGAAGGGAGGAACATTTGAAGAGACTGAGAATCTCTGTGACAAAGCCAGTTGTGAAACATCTCCTCTATTTATAAATTCCTTTCCTTTCCCTATCATTCTGATAAAGCTCTCTTTATCAAGATGGGCAATAAATTTCTCTGTTTTCAGCGGTAATGGATATTCCTTTTCCCCTTCTGCAGGAGTGAAATCTTTCAATTCACATGCTATTTCATTAATTTCTTCCCTGTATTTATTATATAAGCGGATTCTCTCTTTTTCGCTTGAGTTTTCATTGATAAAAATATTTGCAATAATCTTTAAGCAGTGTCTTTTGTGGTCGAATACTATAATGATCCTGGAACTGACAAGAATAGCAGCAGGTATTCTGCTCCTCTTAATTGCCTTATGAGTATAATTACTGAATACTGTTTCGAAAAAGTTTACCATCTCATAAGAAAAATATCCCACAAATCCTCCGGTAAAAGGAGGCAGGTCATCCTCTTCTGGCAGTCTCAATTTATGTATATAATTTTCTAAATAGTCCAGTAAGTTTTCCTTTACTTGAATCTGTCTTTTCAGCCGCCCCGATTCATCATAATTATTGATTAACAGAAAACCCTGCTCCTGTTTTATAACAACATCAGGTGATAAACCAATAAAAGAATAATCTCCTTCTGCCACACTCTCCAGCAAATAACTGTATTCTTTATTCAAACAAAAATGGTTATAGATTGTAATCGGCGTAATTGTATCAGCAGCAATCTCTTCAATTAACGGGATCATATTATATTCCCTGCTTAATACTCTAAACTCATCTAAACTAATCATAACTCGTCTAATCTCCTCTCGTCTTTTTAATTTTATATTATTTCTGCAAGAAAGCTGTTGAATTCCGGGAATGAAATATTTACTGACTCAAAATCTTTAATAATAAAAGGTTCTTTACTTATCAGACCTGCCACTGCAAATGACATTGCAATCCTGTGGTCATGGAAAGTATCTATTTCAGTATTACCGCAAAAATCACCGGGACCGTAAATTATCATTCCATCATCTTTTTCTTCAGCCTTCACCCCCAATCTCATGAGACCCTGTACTGTGGATTTGATCCTGTCACTCTCCTTAACCCGTAATTCACCGGCATCCTGAATAATTGTTACTCCCTCTGCCCTTGCAGCCAGTATAGCCAACAGGGGAAGCTCATCGACAAGTGTAGGAATAATCTCACCTTTGATAGTCACGGCCTTTAATTTGCTGGCACTGACCCTTATGTCCGCAAGAGGTTCAGCACCGGTGTTGCGTATATTAAAAATTTCCAGTTCAGCTCCCATTTCCTTTATGACCTCCAGAAAACCGGACCTTGTGGGATTAATACCGATATCAGTGAGAATCAATTCACTTCCTTCTGTTAATAAAGCAGCAGCAATAAAATAGGCAGCAGACGAAATGTCTCCCGGAACATCAATCTCCTGGCCTTTAAGGACGATATCCTCTTTCTTTTTAATCATAATAATATTGCCCTGTATATCCAGTTCAACACCAAAACTAATTAACATCCTTTCCGTATGATCACGTGAAGTGCCTTTATCTATAATTTTCAGCTCACCATCACAATATAATCCTGCAAGGAGGAGAGCTGATTTAACCTGGGCACTGGCAACAGGCAGTTTATATTCAATTGCCTGCAAAGGACGTCCCAATATGCTGATGGGAGCATATTTATTACCCCGTGCCCATATCTCTGCACCCATTAAAGACAGGGGTTCTATGACTCTGTCCATGGGACGCCTTCGGAGGGTATTATCCCCTGTCAATACTGTATAAAAATCCTGGGCAGCCAGCAAACCTGCCAGAAGTCTCATAGTTGTCCCTGAATTTCCGCAATCGATTATATCACCAGCTTCCTGCAAACCCTTAAGGCCGACACCATCTACTTCATATATGTCTTTATCTTTTTTCTCAATATTGACACCCATGGCCTGAAAAGCCTTCATTGTATTAAGACAATCATCACTTTCGAGAAAGCCCTTTATCCTGCTCTTTCCCTCTGCAATTGCTGCCAGAATAAGGGCCCGGTGTGAGATAGACTTATCCCCAGGCATGGCGAGGGTCCCCTTCAATTTAGCAGCAGGAGATGTTCTGTAATCCACTTTTAGTCATTCACCTCTTTTAATTTTTTTTTAAGACTGGTTCTTTTCCTACTTGTCGATATCAAAAACTCCCGGATTTTCTGCTCATCTTCACTGGCAATAATATCCCTAAAAGCAATAATATGGTCAATCAGGTTATTTGCTTTATCTATCAGATATCTCCTGTTGGTAAGGAAGATATCCTTCCAGACATCAGGATTACTGCCTGCTATCCTGGTAAAGTCCCTGAATCCCTGTCCCATCAGTTTTGGAAGCTCCGGGTGTTTTTTCTCTGCATCCAGCACTTCCTTCATGAAAGTGGCTGCTACAAAATGAGGCAGATGACTGGTCACTGCCGTCAGTTCATCATGTTTTTCCGGATCCATCAAAATAATATCTGCTCCCAGTTTTAACAGTAACTCTATGAGTAGTTTCTTCTTTGCTTCTATTCTATTTTCAGAATAATCATCCGGCTCTATAAGGATATATGTCCTGTTAGTGAAAAGTTCTGGAGAAGCAGCTTCTGGACCGCTTATTTCCAGTCCAGTCATAGGATGCCCCCCGATAAAATCAAGGAAAGGATATTTCCTTTTTATCTCCTTACAGATATATGCCTTGGTACTACCCATATCTGTTACCAGGACTTTCTCCAGATCCAGATCCGGGACCACTGCATCCAGTACTTCAATGGTCTTCTTAACGGGAACTGCCAGGAATAAGATATTCAGTTCCCAGCTGTTTTTGCTTTGAAGTTTTTCATCAATTATATTTTCATTTAAGACATAATCAAGATGACTTGCATCTTTATCCTGACCGTAAATATATACATTTTCAAAGGATTTTTTCAAAGCCATAGCCATTGAAGTGCCCATCAATCCCATGCCGATAATACCGATTCTCATTTTATATCTCACGATCCACTACCAGTGCTATGTTTTTTAATTCCTTCATTAAAATATCAAACTTATCCAGTTTGAGGGATTGCTGGCCATCACTCATTGCTTTGGTGGGTTCGGGATGTACCTCTATAATCAAGCCATCTGCTCCCATGGCTACAGCACCTTTAGATGCAGGTCCCACAAGATCCCAATGGCCTGTACCATGACTTGGATCTATGACAACAGGAAGATGGCTCAATTTTTTCAAGACAGGTATACTGATCAGATCCAGAGTATTCCTGGTGTAGTCTTCAAAGGTACGGATACCCCTCTCACATAAAATTACATTGTAATTTCCTTCAGACATTATATATTCTGCAGCCATCAAAAACTCATTGTATGTTGCGCTTAAACCCCTTTTCAGCAAAACAGGCTTGTCTGTTTTTCCTACCTCTTTGAGCAAGAAGAAATTCTGCATATTCCTGGCACCAATTTGAAAAATATCTGTATAATTTCCAACCAGCTCCACATCACGGGGATCTACTACTTCTGTGATAACAAGCAGCCCTGTTTCATTGGCAGCCCTTCTTAAGATTTTCAGTCCTTCTTCCTCCAGGCCCTGAAAACTATAGGGAGAAGTACGGGGTTTAAAGGCGCCGCCTCTAAGTACAGAAGCACCTGATGCTTTTATACTCAGGGCTGTACTCATAACCTGTTCTTCGCTTTCTACTGCACAGGGACCGGCCATCACCAGTATTTTTTTATCTCCAATACTGACATTGTCTCCGAGTTTAATTACTGACTGTCCTTCTTTAAATGAACGTCCGGCCAATTTATAGGGTTCCAGTATAGGGACCAGTTTATCAATCCCCGGATAAGCCCCCAATGATTCTATCAACTCTTCACGATTGAGATCACCGATTATTCCAATGATCATCTTTTTGGCACCACGTGACGGATGGGTAGTATATCCTAATTCTTCAATCCTTGCTACTACCTGATTCACCTGTTCATTCGTGGCCTCATCTCTCACTACAATAATCATCTTACTCTCTCCTCTCATACTATTCTGGTTTTAATAGCTATTTATGATTTTAAACTTTAACTATAAGTCAGGGCGTAAATATACCGCCTTTCTTAAATAAACATGCTTAATATCATCCAGTGGACAATCCCTGTTTATGTAGAGCATTACCCGGATACATTTTTCTAAAGAGTTTTTTACCTTCATTTCCTGAAAACATAATAATGGTACCAGATCCAGCCCCATTTCCCGGGCTGCCACAGCTGGATAGACACTATCCAGATCATCAGTGGCAGTAAAGATAATACTGACCATTTCCTCAAGTTTTACCTGATTTGATTCCAGGATAACAGTCAACAGTTCTTTTACGGCTTTTAATATTTCGCTTCTCTTATTATTGTCCACCGTAATTGCACCACGAATAGCCCTCATCTCTTATCAACTCCATAAAATGAAACACCCTGATAAATAGTTCAAATCAGCAGATACTATTCCTGGGTGTTGTTATAATTTTAAATATTGTATCACATTAAAATTTAACTGTCCAGATGTATTTTTAATAGATATTATAATTTATCATAAAATTGCACCACACCTAATTTTATTTCTTCAGCACATACTCTAAACTGCTGGCCCTTTTGCCAGGTCCTGATAT
>JAAYLO010000213.1 GCA_012521855.1 Halanaerobiaceae bacterium | reverse complement strand
CTCCTGGTCCTGCTACTGGTAAAGTAGTATTTGACTCTGATGAAGCAGCAGAACTTGATCCAGCAGGTGAAAAGATGATTCTTGTAAGGACAGAGACCTCATCAGATGATTTTCACGGGATCGCTGTAGCCCAGGGTGTCTTAACATCCAGAGGCGGTATGACCAGCCATGCTGCTGTAGTTGCCCGTGGTATGGGTAAACGTACTGTTGCCGGCTGTGAATCCATTAAAGTTGATTATACAAAAGAGCAGTTCGTGGCACCGGATGGTACAGTTGTTAAAAAAGGTGATTACATTACAATAGATGGTGGAGACGGAAGTGTTTATCTGGGGCAGGTAAATACAATTGAACCAGAGCTTGATGATGACTTTGGACTCTTGATGAGCTGGGCAGATGAAATCAGAAGCCTGCAGGTATGGGCAAATGCTGATACACCTGAAGATGCCCGCAAGGCTATCGAATATGGTGCCCAGGGTATTGGTTTGACCCGTACAGAGCATATGTTCTTTGATGAAGAACGCTTACCTATTGTTCAGCAGATGATCCTTGCTGATAGTGCTGAAGCCAGAAAAGAGGCCCTTGATAAGCTCCTTCCAATGCAGAAAGAAGATTTTAAAGGAATACTAAAGGTTATGGGAGAAAGGCCGGTTACCATCAGATTACTGGATCCGCCTCTCCATGAATTCCTGCCTGATTATATTGAATTACTGGTCGAAGTAACTGAGCTGAAGGCAAAAGGCGGAGATGCAAAAGTAATAGCAGAAAAAGAAGCATTAATGAAAACCATTGAAGGGCTGCATGAGATGAACCCGATGCTTGGCCACCGTGGATGCCGTCTGGGCATGACCTATCCAGAGATTCCGGAAATGCAGGCCAGGGCTATCTTTGAGGCAGCCACAGAACTCGTAAAAGAGGGTATCAAAGTCCGGCCGGAAGTCATGATTCCACTGGTTTCTGATGTAAATGAATTGAAGAAGCTTAAAGAAGTTGTAGTAAAAACAGCTGATGAGGTTATTGCACAAGCCGGAGTTGATCTAAAATATTCTGTTGGTACAATGATTGAGCTGCCAAGGGCTGCCCTGACAGCAGATGAGATAGCTAAAGAAGCTGAGTTCTTCTCCTTTGGTACCAATGACCTGACCCAGACAACCTTTGGTTTCAGCCGTGATGATGCAGAAGGTAAATTCCTGCCTCATTATCTGGATGAGGGAGTACTGGAAAAGAACCCCTTCCAGGTACTGGATCAAAAGGGTGTCGGCCAGTTAGTGAAGATTGGTGTAGAGAAGGGGCGTTCTACCCGTCCTGATCTTAAAGTGGGTATCTGTGGTGAACATGGCGGAGAGCCGTCCTCTGTCAAATTCTGCCATGATGTAGGTTTAAACTATGTATCATGTTCACCATTCCGTGTTCCGATAGCCAGACTGGCTGCTGCCCAGGCTGAAATTGAGAACCCGCGGAAATAAAAAAAAGAGCCCATACATAAATAATTTATGTATGGGCCTTTTAAAACAATTTTTTTTATACTGCTGGATTTATATTAATTATATTAATAATTGTTGTTATTATAAATAGGGATTGAATTTAATAATATAATTTTTTAAAAAAGGAAGGAGGTTATGAGGCAATAGTGGTAGCAATATTTCTGGAAGGATTAAAAGTTACTATACTTGGAATGCTCGTAGTTTTACTTGGATTGTATGGACTAGTGCTGGTTTTAAAATTATTCGAAAAGATTTTTGTTGATGATAAAAAAACTGAAACTGTTCAGCCTCAAATAATCAGAAAACCTGAAAGAATCCAGGAAAGTGATGAGTTGAATGATATAGTAGCTGCAATTTCAGCGGTTGTTTCTGAACTGTCGGATAATAAGGAAGCTGTTGTAAATATCCGTCAGTTAAATTAATTCAGTTGAGTAAATAATAAAGATTAAAATATCAATAAATCCTTAAAGGGGAGAAAGGGGTAATAATTTATGAAAAAATATAAGGTAAGAGTTAATGATAAAGTATATGAAGTAGAAGTAGAAGAAATCTCCTCCGCAACTTCCGCGACTGAAGTGGAAAAAGAGGAAGAGAAAGAGGATGTAGTAAAGGCTGCGCAAACTCAAACTACAGCAGAAAATATAAGTGGTGAAAAGGTTCTGGCACCATTACCTGGTACCATTACCGGCATACAGGTAAAGGTAGGAGACCAGGTAGAGGCAGGAGATGTTCTTTTTATTATGGAAGCAATGAAGATGGAAAACGAAATTCCTTCACCAGTAAGCGGTACTGTAAAAGCTATCCATGTAACAAAAAATGCAGCAGTGGATACAGGAGAATTGCTGGAAACTATCGGGTAATATCAATATCATAGGGAGGAATGAGTTGTGCTTGAGGGTATTGTAAGGTTTGCTCAGGGTACAGGTTTTGCCATTATAACCCGTGAAGAATTGCTAATGATTATTATTGGCTGTGTTTTAATATATCTGGCCATAAAAAAGGGATATGAGCCCCTTCTTTTATTGCCTATTGGATTTGGAGTAATACTGGCCAATTTACCACTGGCCGGCTTAATGGAGGAGGGAGGTTTGCTTTACTGGCTTTACCAGGGAGTAAAATTGGGTATTTATCCTCCTCTTATTTTCCTGGGGGTAGGAGCTTTCACCGATTTTGGCCCCTTAATTGCCAATCCGAAAAGCCTCTTGCTGGGAGGGGCAGCACAACTGGGTATTTACATCACTTTTATGGGTGCTTTATTACTTGGCTTTACAGGCCCGGAAGCTTCTTCTATTGGAATTATTGGTGGTGCTGATGGACCGACTGCGATTTTCCTTACCAGTAAGCTGGCTCCTCACCTCCTGGGTCCTATTGCCATTGCCGCCTACTCATATATGGCCCTGGTTCCCATTATCCAACCGCCGATAATGAGGGCATTAACTTCCAGAGAAGAGAGAAGGGTCAGGATGGAACAGCTGAGGCCGGTCTCCAAAAAGGAGAAGATTATCTTCCCCATAGTAGTGACAATCCTTACTTCTTTACTGGTTCCTTCTGCGGCACCTTTAATCGGTTGTTTGATGCTTGGTAATCTGATGAGGGAATCAGGTGTAGTGGACAGGTTACTGAAAACTGCCCAGAATTCATTGATGAATATTGATACAATATTTATTGGCCTGACAGTTGGAGCTACTGCCAGTGCAGATAAGTTTTTGACCTGGGATACGATAAAGATTATAGCACTGGGACTAGTTGCCTTCTCAATCGGTACAGCCGGCGGAGTTCTCCTTGGAAAACTTATGTATAAGCTGTCTGGCGGCAAAGTAAATCCACTGATCGGTTCAGCCGGGGTTTCAGCTGTGCCTATGGCAGCAAGGGTTTCACAGAGAGTAGGCAGTGAAGAAGATCCAGGGAACTTTTTACTTATGCATGCAATGGGTCCAAATGTAGCTGGAGTAATCGGCTCTGCTATTGCTGCAGGAACCCTCTTATCTGTTTTTGGCTAATTTTAAAAATGTTCCTATTTAACATTTATTGATACTGAATTATAATATAATTTAAGTTGTAAGACAATATACTATAAGGGAGTGAAAAAATGGCCAAAAAGAAAAGAGTCAGAATAACAGAAACTATATTCAGGGACGCCCATCAATCTTTGCTGGCAACCAGAATGTCAACAGATGATATGTTGCCTGTTGCTGAGAAGATAAATAAGGTAGGCTATCATTCTGTGGAGATGTGGGGCGGTGCTACCTTTGACAGTGCCATGAGATTCCTGAAAGAAGATCCATGGGAAAGGCTAAAGAAACTGAAAGAGAAGATGCCTGATACAAAACTGCAGATGCTGCTACGGGGCCAGAATATTGTAGGATACAGGCATTATCCGGATGATGCTGTCAGGGAATTTGTCCGTTTATCTATAAAAAATGGTATCGATATCTTCCGTATTTTTGATGCCTTAAATGATGTACGGAATCTGAAAGTGGCCATAGAGGCTACCAAAGAATTTGGCGGACATGCACAGGCAGCTGTTGTATATACTGAAAGCCCTGTACATGATATAAATCATTATATAGAAACAGCAAAAAAATTACAGGAGATGGGGGCAGATTCTATCTGTATTAAAGATATGGCAGGTCTAATGAAACCATATCAGGCCACTGAGCTCTTTGGAGCACTGAAAAAAGAGATAGATCTTCCTATCCAGTATCATTCCCATTATACCAGCGGTCTTGCTGCCATGACCTATTTAAAAGCAGTTGAAGCAGGTGTAGATATTATAGACACTGCTTTATCAGCACTGGCTCTGGGAACTTCCCAGCCTGCCACTGAGACCATGGTAGCTACTTTTGCCGGTACTGAATATGATACTGGTCTTGATCTGGAGCTTATCACAGAAATAAACCGCCATTTTAAAGATGTCAGGAACAGGTTAAAGGAGAATATGGTTTCAAAAGATGTCGATCCTGAAGTACTTATTTACCAGATACCTGGAGGAATGCTTTCCAATATGCGCAGCCAGATGCAGAAGATGAACATGCTTGACCGTCTGGAAGAAACCTTGCAGGAAGTACCACGAGTAAGGAAGGACCTGGGTTATCCGCCTCTTGTTACACCAATGAGCCAGATGGTTGGTACCCAGGCAGTATTTAATGTAGCTACCGGCAAGAGGTATCAGATAGTAAGCAAGGAAATTAAAGATTATCTCAAAGGCTATTATGGAAAGGCACCTGGTGAGATCGATCCTGATTTCCGGGCTCAAATTCTTGGCAAGGAAAAGGATGCTGTCATTGACCACAGGCCTGCAGATGATCTGGATCCTGTTGTGGAAAAAACAACAGCTGAGCTGAAGGAAAAGGGGTATTACACAAAAGAAGAAGATGTTTTATCTTATATTCTATTCCCTGATGTTGCAGAAGAATTTTTCAAAAACAGGAAATAGGATAGAAAGAGGCAGTTTAATTCAGGAAGGTCAGTATTGAGTAGAAAAGGAGTAAAAGCAAAAAGGAGTTGGAATAAAAGTATTTTCAGGTGAGTCCATGAGTAGGAGAAGCATAAAATTATAAGTAAAGAAAACTTCAAAGGAGTGATTTTATAATGGCTACTGTAGGATATTTCAAAAAAGAGCAAGTGTCAAGGATCAGGACTACTATTGAGTCTGCATTTTATGGGAATAATGTAGAACTGGTAAAGACTCCTGCTGAAATGTATAAGCTGGCCAAAAACAGCCCGGGTACTATTGTGACAGACATGCCAGTTTATAGACCAGAGGAAGTTGGATTGCCGGCTGATGCCAGGGTACTTCTTTTTAATGACGGTAATGTAGTGGGCCGTTGTGCAGCTGCCCGTAGAATTGCCGGATCAGCTGATGTGAATGTGGAAGAATATGCAGGCAAGATCAGGGAAGCTATTTACGATACCAGGTATAAAAAGCTGTACCACTGTCAGGCTTATGCCGGACTCCATGAAGATTTCATGGTTAAGCT
>JAAYLO010000212.1 GCA_012521855.1 Halanaerobiaceae bacterium | reverse complement strand
TGCCAGGTATATGGAATACCTGCCAGGGCCTCCTCCTATATCAAATATCTCCAACTTTTCTCCCTGTATATATTTATCCAGATATCTTTTTGTAATGTCAAATTCGATTTTATGCTTTTCAAGTCTTGCCCACTCATCATATTCTTCATCATACCAGTGTTCAACTTTATTCATTCTATCCCTCCTGCAAGGTTATATCCTGCCATTACCTCATCATACACCTCAGAAATATGCTTCTTTTCACTAAGAGCTTTATTAAAATATTCCTCTTCATATAACTCTTTTCCGTAAGCTACACTTTTCTCATTTATTCTTCGCCATGTTTTCATTATCTCCTCTAACAATGGATGTTGGCATTTATACTCATAGGCACTCCCCAATATCAATTGAAAAGCCTCCATCTCTTCATTTCCCTGTTTTATTACAATATTCTTACTCTTAATATAATCCAGTTTATCATTTAAGACCGTAGCCCCTGCAAATCCGTCCCTGGCAGCATAATATATATTTCTTATATTCATCATTACTACAGTTCCGAAACACATGGGGCAGGGCTCTAAAGTGGTATATAATATGTATTTTCTTATTTCCGGATGTTCTCCTTCAATTAATCCAAAGAGGGCATCCATTTCTGCATGGGCCATATCGCTTCCGGCAAGGAGGGTACTGCCTTTCCTATCACGTATCCTGTTTCTCCCTTTAGAAACTATATTCCCCTCAACATCTGTAATTACCGCCCCTATCGGAATAGTACCGTTTTTATACGATTCCCAGGCCATCTCAAAGGCTACCTGCCATGGTCTTTCAAGATCCTGCCACATATTAACACCTCTTTTTTATTATTACTCAGGCCGCCGACCTATTTATCAATTATCTTCTCCATAAAAATAATATCATGTTTATTGCCCTGGCCATCTGTTCAGAAATCCTTTACTCTTTCAACTTCCTTAAAGCCGAGTTTTTTTATATAGACTATATACCCTTATATTATCATGAATTGTGTCTATCTCTATCTTATTTAAATCAAATTCAGAAATTAAATAATCCATGAAAAGAGATAAAGCTTCTTCACCAAGTCCTTTTCCCTGATAATTGATTTCTGAAACCTTTATTGCAATCCTACGCTTTTTCTCTCTTAAATTCAATTCAGCATATTGTAGTTCACCAATCTCCTTACCGTTTTTTGTCTAAAATTATATACATCCTGCTTTCCAGTATGCTATCCTGATCATTAAGCTCTTTCTCAAATCTTTCATAAAGACATTTTTTAGTAACTCCTAAACCATCCTTAAAACCCATATCTTTCATAAGCTGGCCATTGTTCCACCATCCAGTTATAATCGGGATATCAGAATAGGTTAGCTTTCGAACTATAATACGGTCAGATTCAAATATCATTGCCCTCACCTTTAAAACACAATATCTTATTTATAAGTTTATGTAACCTTTTCTTTACTTTTAATAATTCTCTTTCTCAAGTATCTCCATATACTTTTCTCTTCCTTCATTAAGTAATACTTCAATATCCTCCTGACTTATAGAGTTATTTCCTAACCCTTTATCTATTATTTCATCGATTTCCATAATTCTTTTTATATCGTCTAGAGAAAACATCATTTCTTTCATTGCCATACTATATTGCAGATTTTTGATATCCTCCCTGGTATAGTACTCTCTTATTTTTTTATTTCAACAGTAAGTAAACCTATTTTATCATAGTATCTAAGGTTTTCAATCCCAATATTATATTTCTTCGAAACCTCTCCTATTAACATATTAATCACCTCTATATACAGTATAAAGGCTGGAGTTAACTACAGGTCAAGTATATTTTATATTTTCATTATTACAAAGAAAAAATGAAACTCCTCCTATAAGCCCTGACAGAAATGGAAAATATGCTTTAAAATGATGTACAATACTATTTACAAATAAAGCTAAATTCCTCTAAATTATTGGCCTTCTTTTTATTCAACAAAAAAATCAGGCCTTGAACCAACCATTCATTCAAGCCTGACCGCCTAAAATCCATTCTGACTTATAAAACAGCACAGGAGAACCGTCCCCCTGTGTCATTTAATATGCTGAACCATTATTAGACATGGGTTCTCTTTTCCCCATAATTCCGGAAGGCATTCCAGCGGCCTGAACCCAACTGAAAAATAAAATTTTCTTGTTTTTGCATAGTTAATATCAGGGTGGGATTCATCAAGGGTCTTTACCTGCAAATATTCATAACCCTCTTCTTTAGCCCATCTATATACTCTATTAAATAATTTTTTTCCAATTCCCTGACCATGATAACCGGGTAAAACCCCCATTACATATATTTCAGCAGTGCATTGATTGTTTTCCTTCATTACAATAAAACCTAAAGCCTTTGATCCATCCATTGCTACAAAAAAAGGCAGTTCAGCACAACCAGCAACATACTCCTGGACAGATTCAGGTATACCAAACCATTCAGGCAGTGCTTTTAAAATCCCTGCAGATATCTCTCTTTTTTCTTCTTTATCATGTATTTCTCTTATGTGCATCTTTATATCACCTGTAAAAATACCCGTAATTTAATTAGTGAAACACACTACATAAGCTGCCTTACTGTCTTTAAGAACATTACAAGAACATCACAGAAGAACCGTCCCTCTGTGCTACTG
>JAAYLO010000211.1 GCA_012521855.1 Halanaerobiaceae bacterium | reverse complement strand
GATTTTGTAGTACTATTATCTATGGATAAAATTATTTCTATATTATTCTATTAAAATTCGGTTTTTAACAGGCAATTTTTGTAGAAAGAAATAATTAGAAATTACTGACACATTATTGGAGAGGTGAATTGTTTATGAGGACAATAGGTATTATCAGGGAAGTTGATTCATTAGGAAGAATAGGTCTGCCAAAGGAATTAAGGACAAAAATGGCCATTAATAATAATGATCTGATGGAGATTTACGTAGATGATGGAGCTATTATTCTCATGAAATATGAGTAAAACTGTATTTTCTGCGGAAGTACTGAAGATGTCTTCAGGTTTAAAAGTAAAGCCGTCTGCAGGAAATGTTTCAGTGAGATAAATAATAAGAAAAATTAAAGGTTACTATATAAAATTTTCATTATATGAGGTGGGATTTATGATTGTAGATTCCCGGATTGTTATGGTGAGAGATGAGACTGTAGAAAAGGCGATTGCGGAAGGTCTCGGGATTTTACAGGCTGATAGAGATGAGGTCGAGATAGAAATAATTGACAGAGGGAAAAAGGGTTTACTGGGTATCGGCAGGAAGATGGCCAAAGTGAAATTGACCATAAAAGGTTATATGGGAACAGATAATCAAACGAAAATGGAAGACGGGCTTAAGGCCGGAAAAAATGAAGCGAATGAAGAAAGCATATATAACACCAGTATTATTCCAGGGAAAAATGATAATTATAGGGATATAATCCAGCTTGAAAAAGGAAGAATCGTATTAAAACAACTATATAGAGGCAAATATCCTGTTATTAAAGCTGGTGCCGGTATTGAGCTATATGAAGAGGGACAGCTCATTACAGGCCCGGTTGTCCTCACCGAAAACCGTAATATAATGTATCAGGAAAAAGACAGGCCTGCTGAAAGTGAAATAACAATCACTGTTTCAGATGACAAAATGAAAGCCTGTCTAGAAATCAGAAGGAACAGCGGGAAATTATACGATGCAGTTATCTTACCAGCCGGGAGTGATGATATAGATTTCATAGTCACAGCAAAAGTTTTGAAAGAACTGCCGCCAAAAGAAATAACAGTTGAGGATGTTTGCTGGAAGCTGGAAGAAGAGGGGATCTCAAAAGGTATAAAAATTGAAGAAATATAAAAAGCAATCCATAATCCCGGCAGGGCTTACCTGATTGCAGAGGGAAAGCCCGTCACAGAAGGTGCTGATGCCTGGATAGAATATCTTTACAGAGATAAAAATTCAGGAGAAGAACCTGACGACCCTCTTAAAAACATAGATTACTACAGTAATAATGACATCCTGACCGTTAAAAAAGGCGAGATTCTTGCAGTTAAGCACCCTCTTAGAGAGGGTAAAAACGGGTACAACATTTACGGTGAAGAATTAATGGCAGCTGAATATAAAGATATAGAGTGGTGTGTTGGAGAAGGCATTGAGATAGCGGGTAATAAAGCTATTGCCACTAAGGCAGGCCGGCCTGTAATAGAGAAGGGATATCTTAAAATAAATGAGATATATCTTGTCACAGGTGATGTAGATATCAATGTGGGAAATATTAGTTTCGATGGAGATGTCTATGTCATAGGAAATGTCTGTGATAATTTCAGGATAGAAGCCGGCGGCATGATTAAGGTCGCCGGTAATGTTACACAGGCTGTTTTAAAGGCTGAAGGAGATATTATTGTTAAAGGAAAAGTCATCAACAGCAAAATAATTGCCGGCGGTCTGAGTGCTTTTTATCATGAATGCTCTAATTGCCTTGATAGTTTAAAGAATAATTTAGCTGAAATGCTAAATGCAATCAGTCAGCTTAAAAATCAAAAATCATTCAGGACAGATGATCTCCGTATGTATGGAGAAAGGCAGATTATTCAGTTGTTAGTGGATACAAAATATAAGAACGTGATCAATATAGTAAAAGATCTATACAGTAAGTTCAGGGAAAATGAAAGAAATAGTGAATACATCCTGGATGAATTAAAGCTGCTGTTGTATAAATTGAAAGAAAAAATAAAAACATCCGGCTTATGTACTTTTAAAAACAGCTCAGAGATTAAGGAAATGGTGAGCTCAATAGAAGATGTCCTGGAAATGATAAAAAAGATTGAGAACAATGACTGCAATATCTGGACCACTTATATACAGAAAAGCGATTTACGGGCCAGCGGCAGTGTTGTAATTGCTGGGGAAGGGGCATATAATAGCAATATTTATGCGGGGAACAAGGTGATATTTAAAGGTCGGCCAGGTTTATTCAGGGGCGGTAAGATTATTGCCAATAATGATGTTTATATAAAAGAAATAGGCAGTCCTGGCGGCAGTAAAGTAGAAATAGAGGTGCCTGCTGATTGTAAGATCAGGGCAAAGAAAGTATATTCAAATGTATTGGTCAAAATCGGTGAGCTGAAATATATTTTTAATTATGATTATGGCAATATTACTACTGTTCATATAGATGGTGCCGGGAAATTAAGAATAGCATAGAACAGGGGTGGCAGCAATTAAGAAAAACAGATTCATGGATTCATACCGGGAAGTCTTCAGGATTTTAAAGAATGGGCAGAGGAGGAAATAAGTGAGATTTAAGCTCCAGAAAGGACTAATTTTTATATTTTTATTGCTCACTTCAGGCATAAGTATCAGTTTTCCACTGGTTGATCCGGTTAATGTGACTGGAGTAGTAATTCATGGTTTATTCTTTTTAATAACCTTTGTGGGCTATTTTTACATTTGCAGACTGGAGATAGGTATTTTAACTATAGGCTGGCAGATTACTGTTTTTGGTTTTTTTATTCATACCTTTGATGAGTTTTTTAACATGACAGATTTGCTTGAAATAATCCTTGAAGGTGTCTTAACAGCAGCCGGTCTATTTTTAGTTGCTCTGGGGATAATAAAAGCAGTAAAAAAATTCCAGGAATATAGCAACCGTTATTTAAGTATTTTCAGCGGAGAACATAAAATGCTTTTAATTGATCCGGCAACAGGTGCTATCATTGATGCCAACCAGGCTGCTCTTTCCTATTATGGATATACCAGAGAAGAATTTCTGAAAAAGAAGATATCTCAAATCAGGATAAGCACTGAAGAAGATACTACAGAAAAAATGAATCAGGCCAGAAAAAAGGAAAAAAATATTTTTATCTCCAGACACAGGCTTGCAAATGGAGAAATCAGGGATGTAGAGGTATATAGCGGCCCGATTTTAATTGAGGGAAAAGAGCTTTTATATTCCATAGTTCATGATATTACTGATAGAATAAGGGCCCAGAAATCCCTGGAAGAGAGTGAGAGGAAATACCGTACTCTCTTCAACAGGGCAAATGATGCGATTTTTTTATTGGAGTATACTGAAGAAAAGGGATTTGGGAATATTATGGCTGCAAATAAGGCAGCCTATGACAGGCTGGGTTATAAAGAAGATGAACTTATTAATTTATCTCCCAAAAAATTGATAGCCGGATTTGAGATAGATAGCCTGGCTCAAATTACTGACAGGCTGAAAGAGGAAGGCAAGGTTGTTTTTCAGATTACCCAGCTTACCAAAAACGGCAGGGAAATACCTGCAGAAGTAAATGCACATCTCTGTACAATAGAAAATAAACCTGCAGTTTTAGCTATATCCAGGGATATCAGTGAAAGGAAAAAGAATGAGGAAAAGCTAGAGTATTTGTCTTTTCATGATGAATTGACAGATCTTTATAACCGCATAACCGCAGGTTTCTGGAAAAAGAGATAAACCGCCTCAATAAATCCCGTTACCTGCCAGTCAGTATAATCGTGACTGACATGGATAAATTCAAAGAGATCAATGATAAATTTGGCCATAAAATCGGGGATATTGCTTTAAAAATTACGGCAAGTATAATTGAGGATGCAGTAGGAGAAGAGGATATAGTCGCCAGACTGGGTGGAGATGAATTTGCCGTCATTTTACCTGGAGCTGACCAGAAAACTGCAGCAGGGGTATGTAAGGAGATTGAAAGAAGGATTGAAGAATATAATAAAAATTCAAAGATAAAAATAGCTGTCTCCACCGGGTATGCCACAAGAGATGATTCTGCAACAGGATTAGATAAAGTATTAATAGAAGCAGATAAAATGATGTACAGGAACAAACGGGCAAAACAGGCAGATAATTAAAAAGACGTAGTGAGTAGATATAGCAGTGAATATAATAATTGAAAGGAGAAGTACAGGGTACTGGAGATGCTTAAGATACTTAAACCTTTATCTGGAGTAATGGATCTGGTCAGTAATTCTGTTGTAAGCCATCATAAAAAGGTAACTTACATTGCTTACAGGATTGGAAAAGAGATGAATTTAGATTTACGGGATTTAAGGAATCTCGTCATCGCGGCAAATATACACGATATCGGGGTATTTTACATCAGGGATGTGGAGCTGTCTGATTTCAGCTTTGATGATGAGGAAAATGCCCATGCCTTAATAGGGTATTATCTATTAAGTGAATCCCCGCACCTGGAAGAAATATCATTGTTTATAAAATATCATCATAGTGATTTTAATGATTATAGCTCCAGGATTTCCCCGGTTTATAATTTACTGCATTTATCAGACCAGCTTGCATTTTTGACAGAGGAATATGATATATATAATGATTACGAGAAAATTAGCCGGGAAATAGAAGAAGGTTCTGGCACTAAGTACTGGCCGGAGGCCGTAAAGGCCTTTCAGAAACTGATCAGAAAAGAGTATTTCTGTCTGGATATAAAGTCAAGTGCAGCTATCGACCGGGAACTTGATAAACTTGTATCTTCATTTGAAAGCAAAATCAGGATTACCATTGAGAAGGTTCTTGAAATAACCAGGATCATAAGTTATATTATTGATTTCCGCAGCCCCTTTACAGCTACTCATTCTGTAGGCGTATCAGCAGTAGCAAAAGAACTGTCAAGGTTACTGGGTTTTACAAAAAAAGAGCAGATGATTATAGAGGCAGCAGGATATTTACATGATATCGGCAAACTGGTTATACCACCTGAAATCTTAAATAAAAAAGGAAAACTGGATGAGGCTGAATGGAGGAAGATACGCTCACACACATATTATACATACCAGGTACTTGAATATATCGATGAATTTCCCTGTCTTAAGGAATGGGCAGCCTATCATCATGAGAGACTTGACGGGACAGGATATCCATTTCACCTTAAGGCTGAGGACCTATCTCAGGGGGCCCGTATAATGGCAGTGGCAGATATCTTTACGGCAGTAACAGAAGACAGGCCTTACCGGGCCGGCATGGACAGGAATCAGGTTTATGGAGTTTTCCAGGAACTGGTGAAAGGCGGAAAAATAGATGAAAATATAGTGAAAACATTGTTAAGTAATTATGACCTTATTAATGCTATCAGGAAAAAGAGACAGCTTGAAGGCAGAAAATATTATCAGTCTTTCAAAAATAAGCGGGGAAAAAACCTGAGATATTTTGATTCTGAAATCAATATCAGTTGATAATGGCTTGATTACTGAAAAAAGGGGGTAATAAATCAACATGATCTGGAAAGAAAAATATCGTATAGGTGTTGAGCTGATTGATAGACAGCACAGGGAGCTCTTCGAGAGAGTAAATGGTTTTATAAAGGTGGTCCGGAGTGGCCAGAGTATGGAAGAAAAACTTGAGGAAATCGAAAAAACCTTCAGTTTTATGGGTGAATATGTAGTGGTTCACTTTGAATCAGAAGAGGCCGTTCAGCGTAAATATGAGTTCCCGGAATATGAAAGACATAAAAAAATACATGATGATTTCAGGAATGATGTAAAAAAGTTCAAAAGCAAATTCGAAAATGACAAATATAATGAAGAACTGGTTCAGGAATTCAGCGGGAGATTATTAACATGGTTAATCAATCATGTCACCGGAGAAGACCAGAAAATAAGCGAATATGTAAAGAGGGGTGAAAAGTAGTGAAAGTACAACATATAAACCCTATTTATATGGCAGCACGTGACGTATTTCATAATATGTTTTCTATAGAACTCGATAAGGGTGAATTAAGTGTTGTAGAGAGGATTGAACCTGAAGATATTATCAATGTCTCTATAGGTATTACCGGTGATTTAAAGGGAACCATTATCTTCAGTTTTTCCGAGAAAATGGTACTGGACCTGGTTGAAGAAATGGCAGGAATGGAATTCAAAGAATTTGATAAATTTGTTGCTTCAGCCATAGGAGAATTGGCGAATATTATCAGTGGAAATTCCATGACTTATTTCTCAGAGGCAGGGTATAACTGTGATATTGTGCCGCCACAGATTGCCGTGGGAAAGAACAAGACCTTTTCAACAGCCACTAAAAAAACCCTGGTAATTCCCATGCTGGCTGATGATAAAAGTTTTGTAATATATATATCAATTAGAGAATAATGGGCTATCGCTCTACCGCTTCATTTAGCCAGTTAATAATCGTGTCAGTACAGTGTTCGTAAATATGCCAGCCGTGGCCTGCTTCGGGAATGACAATCCTGGTTTTTGCAGGGTATTTCCATACCTCATAAACTTTTTCTGTTTCTGAATGATCAATCACATCATCCTGGCCTCCATAAATAATTAATACCGGCGAATTGGCGGTAGAGGCGTTTTTAACACTATCTTCCCATAATTTCCGGGCAGCCATGGCATAACGGACACTCATTTTTTGCAGACAAAGTTCGTCCCGGGCAGCAGCTTTGATTTCTTCTTGATCCTTTTCATTACTGATTTCCTGCGGTGGAGTGACATCAATGGTTAAAGCACCGGGTCGAAAGATATAGTCAAACATAAACTTCAATTTGGTTTTAAAAGGTACCTTTGTTACGGGATATCTGGTCGCCGGGTTAACCAGGATAACCCCGGCCAGATCACCCCTCTTACTGGCAATCCAGATACAAAAATCCCCGCCGATACTATGTCCCAGGATGAAGAGAGGTAAATCCGGCTCTTTTTCTTTTAAGAGATCAAGTAATTCCTGATAATCTTCTTCAACAATATCGAAGCTTTTCAGATCACCTTTGACTCCTTCAGAATATCCGGTATCCCGTTGATGTACGATTACACTTGCAAATCCGTTTTCAGCGAGGGTATCGTTCAGTCCGGTCCTCCTGCCGCCACCATAAATCCCCTGGAAAAAGACGAGAGTTCCCTTCATGGTTTCTTCCGGTTTTATTTCTTGATAATAAATTTTAATACTATCTCTGGTGACAAAATACGTAAAGTCTTCCGGCGGGACTAATTTTTCTTCAGATGCCAGTGAATTTTCCTGCACCATTAAAAAGGTGTAAACCAGACTTACAATCAAAAATATCTTGATTACTTTCAAGTTTTTCAATCCTCCTTTACATCAATTTTCACCAATTCGCTTAGTCCTCCAGGTGTATCCTGGAATTTTACCAGAATGTGGGGGCTGCTAACCGTATACCAGAAGAAATACCTGTATTTAGATGCGAATATGCCGGTCATTCCGGCAATCCCCATCTCCAGGCAGTAGCAGTCATAACTGCCTTCAGGTACTTCGATTTTTTCCTGCCCTGTTTCCATAACATACATTGGGAATGATCCTACCGGGCTGCCCCTCCTGCCATCCGTCACCAGGTTAAAATGAATCCGTTTCTTATGGCCAAAGGGAAAAGCCTGAAAGAGATAACTCAACATATTGATATCATAGTATTCCCCTTTCACTTTAATGGTCCTGTGCAGACGCCGTGAAGGGATGTTATAAGTTACGGTATTATTCTGATATTCCACTGATGCAATCTGTCTTTCATCCTGGTCCAGTACCCGTATTGATATTGGAAGCCAGTCACCGGCCTGAACTTCAATTATGGTTTTTTCCCCGCTGGCTGTATTTTCCTCAACTATCCGGTAGATTTTCCTCCTGTCTCTCATGACCTCTTCTGTTTTGCTCCGGATAATTACAGGTTCCAGTCCGGCTTCCTGTGAACGATAAAAGAGCCAGGCCCTTTTGAGCGGAACCGGGCCAAAAGAACCGGTTCTGGTGTGGCTGGATAATGTTTTGCCGGATAATGATAAAGATGAATCCTGAAACAATCTCAGGAAAATGTCAGCACCGGGAAGCGGTATTTCCTCACCACCCTGGATTTTCAGCACTGCCAAACCCTGAATCAGGGAAAGGTAAGCGGTAACCATAGTATCAGGATCACCGGCTGCAATCTGGCCTTTTTTTTGTCCTTCAACAACTATGGGTTTCAAATATTCTCTGTATAAAAGCTCCTTTTCTCTGGCCAGTTCCTTTACTTCAGAGGGTACTGAGTCTGAAGTGTATGCCTGAATGATCATCAAAAAATAATATGGGCTGTCTCCCTCAAATGCACCCGAAAGTATTGTCTCCGTCATTTCTCTTAATCGTTCTAAAGGTTCTTCTTTTCCCCGGGCAGCATAAGCAAAAATTCCTAATGATATCTCAAAAGCCTTTCTTACCAGTTCTGTAAAAATCTCATCTTTGGATTCAAAATAATGATAAATCAAACCATGGCTTAACCCTGCAGTCTGCGCAATTTCCGAAATCTTTGCGGCTGACAGTCCTTTACGGGCAAAAACTTTCAGGGCAGCCTGCAGTATCTCTTCCCGGCGCCCGTCACGTATTCTCTGATTTTGTTCTTTGCTTCGGGGTGACATTTTTTACTCCTTATCAATAGATTGACTGTTCAGTCAAAAATAATATTATAACAAATATTGGCAGATGTCAATAGGTAATTATATTTATCCTGAAATCAATGCAATAAAAAATAAAAAGAAAATACAGAAAATATAGAAATTAGATAATATATATCAATACGACAAATATATATAAAAGAAGCCAATAAAAACCAAAAATAGATATTGATTATTTTTAGTAAATCATGCTAATATATAATAAGAATGCTTAAAAAAGGAAAATTACATTATAATATAATAAATAAAAATATGTAACATTTTATGTGGGGGGTGTTTCTTATAGATAAATGTGGACGGGTTATAGTGAACTGATAGCTAGAATAAATTAACAAAAGGAGAGAGAAGAGTGAGAAATAAAATAGAGAAGAGTGAGAAATAAAATATTGCTGGTCCTTACAATAATACTCTTATGTTTTATGGCTGGCTGTAGCAGTAAAAAAGATGGATTAAAGGAAGTTATGAGTGAAAAGAAATTGATACTGTAATATGTAGTATTCCGAAATTAGAAACAACAGCAGCAATGAGTGATGAAGAAATAATAAATGAAGAGATAGTTACAGAGGTAATCGATGGAGTAGAAAGAAAAATAGGAAAATAACCAAGAAATATAACCATATAACAAATTCAGAAAAATATATGATGCTTAATCTATTGGCTGAAGTAATCTGGCATGGTAATTTAGTCCAGACCAGAACATTAGTAGATGGTGGTGTGCCTAATCCTATTACTTTACCGCGCAAACCTATCAACATTACTTTAACAATAGTTTCAGGGGCTGAAGGAAGTAAAAGCAGGACTATAGAAGATCCTAAATATTCCACTATAAACAATGCCATGAATGAAATATTGAAGGAATATCAGGGCGGAACACCAGCGAAATTTAGTATTGAGACTATAGCGATATCTTCTCTTGAACACCTTGATTACTGTCTAAATGGAGAATGTGGATTAATCTTCAAAATAGGTGCAGAATTTAAAGAAAAAAACGAAGATAAAAAAAGCTATGTATTAGTGAAGATAATCCTCCTGCTTTTATAAGTAGTGTTACATACGGAAGAAAATATTATCTAATATATAGTTCAACTGCAAGTCAAGAAGAACTAAATGCAGCAGTTAATGCTTCTTTTGGAAAAATTGGTTTAAAAGGATCAAAAAATCTTAAAGAAACAATGGAACAGACAGAGGTTACAATATTACAAGTGGGCGGGGATGCAGTAAAAGGATTGACAACTTCAATGGCTACTCCCATTGACGAAGAAAAAATTAAAAGATTACAGGCTTTTATAGAGGAGGGTGCAAAATTTGACATTGATAATATAGGTTTACCAATATCCTATACTGTTAGATATTTGAGTGATTCTACACTGGTTACAATGAATAATAGTTTTGAATATACAGTAGAAGAAAAAATACCACTGGATGGACAAATATAATTTGAAGAGAAAAATTTTGAAGGAGCAGTCCGGGAATTAATTGGGAAATATGACGGGATAATAACAAGAAATGATATCAGAAATATAAGCCGACTGGATCTATCAAATAGAAATATAGAGTCATTAGAAGGTATACAAAATTTTGCTGATCTTAATGAATTAATTCTGGATAATAATCCAATTAATAATTTTCTTATCTTATCTGAAACAGAGTTTAATAATTTAAGCAGATTATCACTAAACAATACAGGAATTAAAGATCTTCATTATTTATCTGGTTTAAGTAATCTGACAGAACTATCTCTGGATAGTAATAATATTAGCAGTTAGAATAATTTACCATCTTTCAATAAACTGGAAAAATTGTCTCTTAATAATAATAATATCGGTAATATCAGTAATCTGTCAGTTTTGACTAAATTAATAGAACTTTCTCTAGAAAACAATAATGTTACAGACATAAGTCCATTGGAAGGATTATTAAACCTGGAAAGGTTATATTTGAATAATAATAGGATAAGAGAAATAGATACTTTGACTAAATTACCTAATTTATATAAGGTATCATTAAAAGAGAATAATTTAGATTATCAGGCTTACCAGGTAATTAAAGAATTAGAAACAGCTCATATTGACGTCAGCCATGATCTTGTAATACTTACAACTAATACTTCCGAAGGAGGCAAACTGGAGATAAATCCTGATAAAAAGGTATACAAAAAGGGAGAAGATGTAGTACTAAAGGCTATACCTGATCCTGGTTGGGAATTTGAGTACTGGACAGGAGATATAGGGAGTCTTGGTAAAACAGCTGACGAAATCACTATAAAGATGGATAGTGATAAAGAAATAGGTGCCCGGTTTATTAGAACAATTCGGATAGAAACTGCAGTACAGGGACAGGGAAAAATAGAATTAAGCATAGAGTCAAATACTATAAGAGATGGTGAAGAGCTGGAAATAACAGCAGTTCCAGCAGAAAACTGGAGATTTGTAACCTGGGCAGGAGATATAGAGGGTACCGAACCGCAGAAAAATATAGTAGTGAAATATGATAACTTTGATGATGGTATTCTTAATATAAAAGCTATATTTGAATCACAGGAAGGTTCTTTAATGGTAAATGTGGAAGGTTCAGGATATGTGAGATGTAATAAAGAAAGCTATGGTATATGAGAAATAGTTGAGTTAACGGCAGTTTCGTCAGAAGGGTGGAGATTTAAAGAATGGAGTACTGGTGAAACAGCAGATACTATATTGCTAAAAGTTACTGAACACATGACAATTACAGCATATTTTGAAAAAGCAATTCATTTTAATGATATTAATTTAGAGGCAGCATTAAGGGATATACTAAAAATACCAGAAGGATATATTTTCCCTTCGGATTTTACAGAAATAACTGAACTTGATTTAAGCAAAAGAAATATAACAGATATATCAGCATTGGCATATGCGGATTTTAGTAATTTAGTAAGTCTTAATTTGGCTAGCAATAATATTTCAGACATATCAGTTTTAGCTGATATGCGTTTACTGGATTTAGAGACACTTGATCTGTCATTTAATAAAATTTCAGATATATCATAATTTGCTAAGTGTCGCTTAAGAACTAAAGTCCTTAGATTAAATAACAATGAAATATCTGATATATCTCCTTTATTAGAATATGATTCATTTTTATTGACATAGAAATTACAAGGCAATAAAAAAATTGATACTGAGATTATTGAAGAATTAAGAAAAAAACATAGAGATATTGATATTAGTTATTAGTAATAAGAAATAGCATTATAGTACTCCGTAGATTAAAGTATATGGAAATTTGTAATGATAAATACAGAGGTTAGTTTATAGGAAAGAGTAAATACTTTATTTCAATAGGAGGTGATTATGTCAGGTTAATAGATGGAAAGAATAAGTACAAGGAGCACTGAAAAAGTTCAGGATTAAACAGCAGAAATAAATAGCTATTAAAAAACAAGAAATTTTGAGGGAGGATATTATGAGTGTAAAAAAATTGAGGAAAATAGGCTTGATTTTCCTGGTTTTTGGAATCGTTTTTATCCAGGCTGCCTGTAGCGGCGGTAAAGATGACAAACCTGCTGCTGTAACAATTAAATCTGTAGAAGAGATTGCTATCGAGGTAGCTTATGGAACTACAGCAGAACAGGCTATAGAAAAACTGCCTGCTAATGTTAAAGTAACATTAAGTAATAACAAGACAAAGGATGCACAGTTAACAGGATGGACAGCACCGGAAAATTATAATGGTGAAGTCCCGGGAGAATATATTTTTACAAGCAAATTCAGTATTACTGAAGGGACAGCTGATGTAAAGGCAAAAGTTATTGTTCTTGAGGAAGGAGAAACACCGAAAGATCCAGGAGACACGGGAGAGTTAACTGTAAAGGATATAAAAATCCTTAATGATAGACAGATCAATGTAATCTTTGATAATGGTTTCAGCAGGGTATTTGAAGTCGATGAACTCTTTATTGGTGAAAATGAAGTTACTTTTGAATATAATGGCCAGGCCTTTAAAGAGCTGTTAGTGGCAACAGTAAAGGACTTAAGCGAAATTGTAATTACTTTTGATACAGATAATAAAATGGAAGACGGAACCCCTTATATTCTGGCCCAGAAATATAATACAACAATGGTAACTGCACAGATATTCACGAAAGGAAAGCTTGTACAGGATGTTGATGGCGGTACCATAAATTTTGATGTTTCCACAGGAGGAGGTTCATTTGGACAAGAGGAGTCTCTTGTTGCAAATGGTAAAGCGGACGCACAGATTACTGCCGCTAATTATGTTGAGATAACTGAAGTAACTGTAAAAGCAACATTAAAGACTACCAATAGAGATTACGATGGATTGGAAGGACAAACAAAAATCCTTTTTGTTCCACCTGCATATGAGGAAGAAATTATTAAACTGGCCAGGGTTGTCCATGTGGCGGGCAACCAGAATGACAGAGTTTTTGTTACTTTCAGCTCTGCTGTAAATGTTTCAAATCTTGATGTAAATAGTATTAAAATAAGAGATGGTGTAACAAAAGAGTACTGTACTGTAAAGTGTTTTAACCAACTGGCAGATAATATCATCGAACTTATCCTTGACACAGATAGTGATGAGAAAAATGCTTTGACAGATAATGTTCAGCATACACTTTTCGTAGAATATATTCCTAATGTGGTTATAGAAATGAGTATGGATTTTATACTGACTGATACTAAACCACAAAGGGTAAAGAGGTATGTTCAGGAATTAACTGATCAGCGGACCATTACTTTAGAATTTGAAGAGGCCGTTGCCAAGGACACTGATGGTGATATTAAAGTATGGGATGCCAATAGACCTGAAAATTATGTAGTAAATGGTAACCGGCTTGTTTATGAATATTATGATACAGCTGATTATGATGAAGAGCAGGCTCTTGTTGAGTCAATTAAGGTTGGAGAATATGATCCGGTAACAGGAGAAGACAGGCGGAATATTGTTACCATTCGTCTTAGTAAATATAGTCAACTCAAGGAAAAGAACTCTATTCAGATAATAAATGTAGGTGACTGGGCAGCACGTTCAGATCAACATAATATGATAACATCAGCTCAAACAATTCAAATCGATATTGAGCTCATAAGAGACAAGCCTTTATTCACCCTGGAACAACAATCTGTTGAACAGTATCTGCTGACTGTTGACCAGGATGTAGAATTAGTATCAGGTGTTGAAATGAAGGATGTATTTGCAATATATTATGGTCCAGATGAAGACGGAAACTATAATGAGGAAAAAAGCCTGGAATATGGAACAGATTATGCAGTGACTGTTGCTGACAGAAAATATTATATAGAATTAACAAGGGATTGGGTAGATATCCTTGGCTCTTTAGAGGATAAAACAAACACATATGATGCGCCTGACAATTGTTATTTAACAATAATTGTTAAGGAAAACTCCTTTGAAAACTTTTATGGTATAAGGAATGATCACTTTGAAGAAACCACCAAGATGGAACATGATCCAATAAGTCCTGTTATCAGTAATGTGGAGGATGTTACATTATCTGGAACCGGAGAAGTATTCAGAATTACAATGTCAGAACCATGTCAGCTGGTTATAATGAAAGATGATGGTACTATTGATTATGACAACTCAACTTCCCCTTTAACTCCGGCTCCGCGTCAGGAAATACCTACATATAGTATATACTTTAAAAATGAAGCAAAAGAAGTTACTTGTGAAATACTTAAAGGAAGTATAGCAGAAGATGATATGTCTTTCCTGATAGCACCTGTTACTCCTCTGGAAGCAGGGGAATGGACCCTTTATATAACATCTATTGCTGATGATGTTGGTAATACTATTAGTACTGAAAGTTATCCGTTTATCGTTGAAAAAGACGAAGAAGAAATAATCAAGGAAACCAGGACACAGGTTCTATGGGCCAGATATGTGCATCCAAGGCATGACAGCAAAAAGAGAATTGAAATTAAATTCTCTACAGTTATGAAAAGTATAGACGCCAATAGCGTTTTCAGAACAGAAAACTATCTTTTAAATAATATTTCACTGCCAGCTGGTTCCAGCATAACTAAAGGTATATCAGGAGTAACCAATGATTTTGATGGTGTAACAATTACATTACCTGAATCTTATCTGGATTATGATGGATATATGATCTTAAACGTGGCCAGTAATGTAGAAGCTGCTGCTCTGGATTTATTCTTATTGAATCTGGAACCAGTAGAACCAGTTGAAACAGAAATGGAAGTAAAAGAAGGAGAAGATGGCAAGATAGAAGAAAGGGAGATAATTTTACCATATGTTTCAACATGGATTAATCAAAACTTTGCAGATGGTGAGAGTTATATATTGGGAGCAAAAGGGATTACAGATGCAGATGGCAATTTAGTAACTATTTTATTAGAATTGTCTGATGTAGGAGGACAAATTGCTTTAGAGGCAACAAGATCCAACATAGACGTTAATGGGGTACACCCAGTTTCTGTATTGTTTGATGAAGGAAACAATATTATGGAGATAGTATTATCAAGTCCATTACCGGCAGACAAAAATATAAGTATAAGACTGGAATCCTTTGGCAGCTGGAATCTGATATATAACAATATTGTTCCAATCGAAGATTAATACTAAAATATCCTGGACTCTCCTCATTTATCGGGGAGAGTCTTATTTTTATGATGAGGTGAAACAGGGATGAGGATTAAAGGAGGAATAATAATCATATTTTTGCTTTTATTTTTAACCAGTAAAATGGCAGCAGGGGATTTTTCAGCGGGATTATTGAAACTTGAAGGTGATACTACATATTTTATTAGCAGTGAAAACATGTGGACTGAATCACTGCTGGAGTTTCCTCTTGATATTGAATTACTTAAAATACGATACAAACATGAAATCAACAAAAACTATATTGATAAGATATCCATATCTCTTTCCCACAGCCTTTTTTCTTCATATTCAGGGATATTTAAAGATACGGATTATATAAAGATTGATGGAGAGCCTATAGCATATTCGGAGTCCAGCACAGAACTTTCTGCATATATGGTGGATATAAATCTCCAGACAGAATCCTATAATATTAAAGAACTGGCAGATACAGAAATAAGCTTTTCTATAGGATGCCAGAAAAGGGTTTTTGATTTCAGGATTTATGATTCGGTTCAATATAGTTATTTCACCGGGCAGCAAAGGGAATTACCGGGAAATAATCTCTTTTATAGTATAGAATATAATATCCCCTATCTGGGAGTAGGGATTAATAATTGTTTATTAAGTGAAAATCTCTGTTGGGAATTTTTTTATTTATATTCTCCTCTTGTTACTGTTAAAGATTATGATGATCATATTTTGAGAAAACAGATAAGAAAAACGCATGCTTCCGGAAAGGCTGAAATACTGGGGTTTGGTTTTGTTTGTAATTATGATCTTAATATAAAATACAGGTTTGGGATTGAATACACTGATATTGATACAAAGGGGACACAGAAGTTATTGAACTATGCTAATGATTTAATAGCAGGCGATATTGATAGTGAAATAAAAAGCAGCCAGCAAACAATTTATTTTGTAATAGAATGCAGCTTCTAAAATATTCAGGCAGGGCATGGATCAGTTGGTTTAAAAATATAATTGCTGTGTGGCACGGGTGTTAAAACACAGCTTTTTTATTGTCAAGATAAATTGATTTTATTAATTAACTTTAATAAAGAACAAAAGTGTTTTATAATGATATTATAGAAGTTTTTCTCTTATTTTCTGTAACATTGAATTATAATACCGGGAGGAGTTTTTTTATGGACAAAATGAATCTGACAATGCTTACTGATTTTTATGAACTGACCATGGCAAACGGCTATCTGGAAAATGGGATAGGTGATAGGACAGCCTATTTCGACATGTTTTTCAGAACTGTACCTGATCAGGGCTCTTTTGCCATAATGGCTGGTGTTGAACAATTGATTACTTATCTGCAAAATCTTAAGTTTGATGATACGGATATAGAATACCTGCGTAATAAGAAGATTTTCAGTGAGGAATTTCTGGAATACCTCCGTGATTTTAAGTTCTCCTGTGACGTCTGGGCTGTACCGGAGGGTACTCCTGTTTTCCCACATGAGCCGATTGTAACAGTAAGGGGACCGGTTATGCAGGCCCAGTTTATTGAAACAATGGTCCTTTTGACAATAAACCATCAAAGCCTGATAGCGACAAAGGCCAATAGAATTGTGAGGGCAGCTGATGGACGGCCCATTATGGAATTTGGGGCCAGAAGAGCCCAGGGTTATGATGCAGCGATTTATGGTGCCCGTGCCTCCTATATCGGTGGCTGTGCAGGGACTTCCTGTACTATTACTGAAAGGGAGTTTGGTATTCCGGCATTGGGTACCATGGCACACAGCTGGGTACAGATGTTTGAAAGTGAAGAAGAAGCCTTTCGCGCCTATGCCCGGAGTTATCCAGAAAACTGTGTGCTCCTTGTAGATACGTATAATGTACTAAAATCAGGTATTCCCAATGCCATTAAGGTATTTAAAGAAGAACTAATACCAAGGGGTTACAGGCCGGGCGGTATCAGGATAGACAGTGGTGACCTTACCTACTTAAGCAAGAGGGCCAGGGAGATGCTGGATGAGGCAGGACTGGAGGATTGTAAGATTGTTTTGTCCGGCTCACTGGATGAATATGTGATCAGGGAACTCCTGACACAGGGGGCTGTAGTTGATTCATTTGGTGTCGGGGAGAGATTAATTACCTCCAGGTCAGAACCGGTATTTAACGGTGTCTACAAACTGGTGGCAGTTGAGGAGGACGGTGTTATTATCCCAAAGATTAAAATCAGTGAAAATGTAAATAAGATAACAAACCCTGGATTTAAAAAACTCTGGCGTTTTTATGATAAAGCAACCGGTAAAGCTATAGCAGACCTGATTACTACCAATAATGAAACCATAAATGAAAATGAACCGTATCTTTTGTTTGACCCTGACCATACCTGGAAACAAAAACTGGTAAGTAATTTCCGGGCAGAGAAGCTGATGAAGAAGATTTTTGACAAAGGAGAACTGGTTTATGAAAGTCCTTCCCTGGAGGAAATCAGGGAGTATTGCCTTGCCCAGGTTGAAACATTGTGGGAGGAGGTTTTGCGTTTCGAAAAACCCCATAAATACTATGTGGATTTATCAAAACCTCTGTGGGATATTAAGCAGAAGCTGCTAAAGGAACATTCAAATTATTAAAAAGAAGTATGGTAGTAGAGGATAATCATTGTTTGAATAAAGGGAGAGGAAATACTGATGATTATCGGAATTGATGTAGGGGGAACCCATACAGATGGTGTTCTTCTAAAAAGGGCTGCAGATTCTGACAGGAGATATATTGTTGTTAAAACTGCCAAGGTTCATACAGAGCGGGGTAATCTGTTGAATTCGATTTTCAATATACTTGACAGGCTTACAGGAACTGAAGAGAAAAGGCAGATAAGGAGGGTTGTACTCAGTACAACCCTTGCTGTAAATACTATCCTGGAGGAAAAATATGACCCGGTAGCCCTGATACTTATTCCCGGACCAGGTGTAAACTATGAGTCTTTAAAATATGGAGAGGAAAATATTATCCTCTCTGCTTATATAAATCATCGCGGCAAAGAGGTAAAGGGACTTTCCGGAAATGAGATTCAGGAAGGACTCGCATACCTTAGTTCCAGGGGGATTAAGAACCTTGCAGTGGTAGGGAAATTTTCTATCCGCAATCCGGAACAGGAGAAAAAAGTAATAGAGATGGCAAGGAACAGCAAATACAATTTCAGGGCCATTACAGCAGGCCACCGCCTCTCAGGCCGGCTGAATTTTCCAAGGCGTGTTGTAACCGCTTATTTTAATACAGCAGTTACGGCTATTTATGAGGATTTTACCAGGGCTGTCAAAGAGGCACTGGAAGAGAGGGGTATTGAGGCAGGGGTCTTTGTCCTGAAATGTGACGGGGGAACCCTTCCTCTGGACCAGTCCCTGCAGGTACCGGTTCAGACAGTGAATTCCGGTCCTGCAGCCAGCATAATGGGAACAATGGCCTTATCCAGGATGAAAGACAGAAATGATACAGCCGTGGTTGTTGATATCGGGGGAACAACAACTGATATTGGACTGTTTATTAAGGGAGAACCTGCTTTCATGCCTGAAGGTATAGAAATAGATGGCTGCCCCACCCTGGTGAGGGGCCTGTTTACAGTCTCTATACCCATTGGCGGGGACAGCCGGATCAGGATAGAAAATGGGAAACTGCAAATAGGTCCTGACAGAAGCGGGCCTGCTGCTGCCTTTGGCGGTCCTGCCCCAACCCCTACTGATGCTTTTTTCATCCTTGAACATTTACATGGAAATAGTGCTGCTTTGTCTGACCATGATATTGAAGCCTCCCGCAGAGCCTTATCCGGTCTCCTGGGGGAGCTGGACAGGAGAGAATACCGCCATAATTTAGGAGAATATGGCCGTAATAAAGAAGGAGATATTCTTATCCTGGCCAGGATAATAGTTGAATTGATGACAGATAAGATAGTTAACAGGATCAGGGGGATATTGGACAGACTTCAAAACCGGCCTGTCTATACTATTTCAGAATTATTGAGAGGGGCCGAAATAAAACCGCAGACATTGCTGGCCATGGGAGGCCCGGCAGAAGTACTCTTACCCCTTCTTGCCCAAAAACTTCAGTACAGGGCTGAGCTGGTTCCGTATCCAGAGGTGGCCAATGCTATCGGTGCTGCTATTGCCAGTCCTACCTTGACTACTACTGTCAGGGTTGATACTGCTTCTTCTTATCTGGATATTGTGGAAGAAGGTATCCACCGCCGCCTGGATGCAGGAGAGGATTATGATCTTGAGGAAGTAGAAGAACTGGCCAGGAGCTGGACCAGAAAAAGGGCAAAAGATGAAAATGCTGAAGTTGAGATAACTGAGAAAGAGAG
>JAAYLO010000210.1 GCA_012521855.1 Halanaerobiaceae bacterium | reverse complement strand
TTTTTGACCAATTACAAGCGGAATCTTATATTGATAAAAGTGATCCTGGAAATCCTTGATAAGTGTTAACCCGGTAGTCTCTTTTTTGCCGATATAATTATCTATATCTTCTGTATCAACCACCTGTCCTCCCACATCCCTTGATACCTTTCTGGCAGCGTATAAGGCTGACATTTACGCCTGCTGGCCCTGTACCAATGAATCTTATCTTTTTTTATAATTCATAAAGAATATATCTCTTACTAAGTATATTACTCCATATCCAGAAAAAATCTGTTAAATATATAACAAAAAAAAAGAGCCTTAAAAAGGCTCCTGATTGAAGGGATTTAATTATTGACTAAACAGATCAATCTCTATATTCAAGGCATTGGAAGCAGCACTTGCCCCTGCCAGCCGCCCGCTGTTATAGGCCCAGCTCATAGCACCGCCTTCCAACAGTACATAGTGATCACTGTAAAGGCCGCCGGCATCTGCACCTGCAGCATAGAGATTTGGAATAGGCTTATAACTATCGGGGTCATTCCTTACTACCTGTAAATCAGAGTTAACCCTTATACCGCCAAGTGTACAGAGATTAGTCGGGACAACTTTAAATGCATAATATGGACCGTCACCAAGTGGTACCATGTGTTCTTTTCTCTTGCCGAAGAGTGTATCTTTACCTTTTTCAGCATCTTCATTATATCTTTTCATACTTTTCACAAATTTATCTACATCCATACCGGCATTCCTGGCAAGTTCCTGATAGGTATCACCTTTAAATGCCACACCCTGTTTGATAAGTTCATTTACCATTGCATTCAGGTTCGTCCAGGGCGCATTCATGGGGGTAAGTTCTTCTATCGGCCCCATTGCGACCTTATCCTGCATACCGAGGGCAGCAGCACCTTTTTCTTCCAGGGTGTCCAGCATATTCTGTGAAAATACTGTATAAACAAAATTACCCTGGGCAACGACGGCATTAGTTGTTAATGCACGGTCATATATAATATCTTCATTTGCAAAACGTTCACCGGCAGCATTTACCCATGGGTTTATCGGTAAATATGCCAGGGAACTATTAACCAGCCGGGATGTAGCTGGATACATGCTTAAGTCTCCAGGTATCTTGGTAACATGCAGGAGATGAACATTCTCACCCCGGTGAGCGGCCCCGATTTCCCAGGCCATTTTTATCCCGTCACCAACATTTGAAACCAATCCTGCTCCTTCAACAAAAACACCGCCTAATGTCTCCTGAACCCATTCCTCTGCACCTACAAATCCTCCTGTGGCAATTACTACTGATTTAGCACTTATCTCGAGAATTGTACCATCCTTTTTCTCCGCAATTACCCCTACAACAGCTCCACTTTCATCAACTATCAATTTCCTGGCAGGTGTTTCGTAAAAGACCTGTCCTCCTTTTTCCTCAAAATCCTCCAGCATCTTTATAAAATGCTGAGTGGTTTTTGTAAAGTCATCATATTTGTGATAACCATGGTATGCATCATGTGTTTGCTGGATAGGAGGAGATTTGTGTATTTCAAATCCGTGATCAATCAACCAATCTATCGTAGTAGTAGAGAGTTCCAGGAATTTACGGATCAGGTTTGCATCAGCTTTCCAGGCCATCTCTTTCATCCAGTCCTGGAATAGGGCATCTATATCAATGGGCTCTTCACCATTTTCTTCCATTAACGAGCTGTTTGCACCAAACAAACCTCCGCCCATTGCTGTAGTACCGCCTGGAACTGCATTTTTTTCCAGAAGAACCACCTTTGCACCATATTCCTGGGCTGTCACTGCTGCAGAGCTGCCAGCACCACCTGCTCCAACAACAACTACATCTGTGCTCATTTTTACAATATTAACATTACTCTGGTCATCTTTCTTTTCCTTTAGAGCTGCTACATTGCCGCCGGCTTTTTTTATGCATTCCTCAACAGCGGCCAGTACAGCTTTACAGGAAATAGTAGCACCTGAGACGGCATCAATGGCAAGGGATTGCTCTTTTACTATTCTATCAGCGATTGCCTCCATTGCATTTCCGCCAATTGCCTCTGTTTCATTATGTTCCAGTATCTCTACTGACACTATCTCATCATTATTCAGAACTACCTTTACCTTGACATTACCATTAAATCCTTTAGCTTCTGCTGTATATGTTCCTGCTTTATAGGAAAAAGCTTCTGTTTCATTCCCCCGGAAATCCGAAAGGAAAAAGACTAATACTAAAACAACCACAACACCTAATAGACCAAGAGCTATTCTCCTGGAAATCTTATTATCCATTTTTTACCTCCATTTATTTATAATTTAAATATTGCGGATCCTTTGATTGGGATAAAGCTAAACTAGACTTTAAATCTGCTTACAACCATAGTCAGTTTTTCAGCCATTTCAGCCAGTGTTTTTGAAGAAGATACTATCTCTTCAGTAGCAGCGATCTGTTCTTCACTTGCTGCAGCTACTTCTTCAGAACTACCGGCAAATTCCTGAGTAACATTTGCAATCTCTTTCATGATCTTCTCAAACTCATAACTAGTTTCTGTCATAATTTGAACACTTTCATTTACACTGGAAACTATCTCTTTTACCCGTTCGGCCTCTTTATTAATCTCACTGAAAATGGCTTCATTTGCCCTGATCGTAGAAACGCTGTCATTTACTGAGCTGATACTATGACGCATTTTTTCCATAGCAGACTGGACTTTACTACCGATATCCTGGATCAGCTCTGATATCTTCTCTGTAGCTTCTGCAGATTCTTCAGCCAGATCCCTGATTTCATCCGCAACAACACTGAAGCCTCGTCCCGCCTCTCCGGCCCTTGCAGCTTCTATAGCAGCATTCAGGGCAAGCAGATTGGTCTGTCCGGCTACATTATTTATCAACCCTATAATTTCCCCGATTTGTTCAGATGTCCTTCCTAGACTGGCTATACCCCTTGAAACCTCTTCTGTATCTTTTTTAACATTTTCTATTTTATTTATGGAATCACCTATTGATTCATTTCCCCTATTTACACTCTTTATCATATTAAGGGTAGATTCCTGCATCACACTGATTCCATTGTTGACTACATTGATTTTTCCAAGTAAATTGGAGAGGCTTTCTATGGTTTCTTCCAGCTTTTCTGATTGTACTTCTGCTCCGGAGGCAACATTCTCTATTGTTGCTCCAACATGTTCTGCAGTTTCCCCTACCTGTTCTCCTGTAGTAGACAATTCTTCACTGAAAGCCGCCACCTGCTCAGAAGCTTCATTAATACTAGTGATTATTTCTCTGATATTAGTAATCATCAAAGAAAAGGATCTTGCCAGATTACCTAATTCATCCCTGCGTTTAAGAAATCCTGCCGGGATATCCTGTGTAAAATCACCGCTGGCAATTATCTCTGCATGTTTTGTTATAGCTACAATTGGTTTTGTCATCGTCCTTGAGAAGAACAGTATAATAAATGCTGCCACAATAATACTGAGCAGAATGATAATTACTAGTACAGCTCCCAGCCTGTTAACATTCTTCATATATTCTTCAATAGGCATATATGTAACAATATAC
>JAAYLO010000209.1 GCA_012521855.1 Halanaerobiaceae bacterium | reverse complement strand
GATTCATTAAATGCTGCATTAACAGGTACTTCAGAAAGAGCCTTATTATCTAAAAAGGTATTGGAAACTATTATAGGGTATGATCCAGAGGTTATTGCTTTACAGGAAACCAAGCTGCCAGCTGCTGGCCCTGCTAAAAAACATTTAGGGATCCTGGGTGAAATGTTTTCTGATTATGAAATTGTCTGGAATAGTTCAGTAGAGCCAGCCCGTAAGGGATATGCCGGCACCATGTTTTTGTATAAAAATCATCTATCACCAGCAGTGACTTACCCCCAAATCGATGCACCGGATACCATGGATTATGAGGGGAGAATCATTACATTAGAATTTGACCAATTTTACTTAACACAGGTTTATACTCCTAATGCAGGAGATGGCTTGAATCGATTAGAGGACCGTCAAATATGGGATAGGAAATACGCGGATTATCTGGTAGAACTGGATGAGAAAAAACCTGTCATTGCTACAGGTGATTTTAATGTAGCCCATAAGGAGATAGACCTGGCCCATCCTGAGAATAACCGCCGGTCTGCCGGTTTCACCGATGAAGAACGTCAGGGATTTACAAACCTGCTGGAAAAGGGTTTTACAGATACCTTTAGATACCTTCATGGTGATGTAACCGGAGTTTATACCTGGTGGTACCAGCGGATCAGGACAAGTAAAATCAATAATTCTGGCTGGAGGATTGATTACTTTCTGGTAAGCAATCGCATTGCTGACAGGGTTATCAGGTCTGAAATGATTGATTCAGGATCAAGACAGGATCATACACCAATATTACTTGAAATCGATATCTAATGACACAGGGGGACGGTTCTCCTGTGTCAAATTTTTAAATTCTACTATTTTCGAAGTCCCTTTGCGTCTACATAATCCATCTGCTTATCATCCATCATCGGCGGCTTTGTTACAATTAAGCGAGATCAAACAGGAACAATGCCAAAAACGCAAAACAATATTTTCAATGTACCTATCTGGACGAATGTCATCGGAAACTGGACTACTTAAGCAGATTAATTTATTCCTCCATTGATGGTTAATTAGAGTTTCTATTTTGTTAAGATTACAAAAAGGATGTGAGGATAATTATGACTTACACAAGAAAAGCATATCAAGACGGCCAGGATTTTATAAGAATAAGGGATTTTCTGAAATCCTCTTTTGATAACAATCCAGCACAAAAAAACTGGCTGATAGACCGGTGGAATTTCTGCAGATATTTCAGCCAGGTAATGCACGGCACCTTTGATACCTGGCCTGAAACTGTAGGGATCTGGGAAGATGAAAAGAACGAGATAGTTGCAGTTGTCAATTCGGACGGAGAAAGAATAAACAGGAAAGCAGGTGCAGCCTTCTTTCAACTGGCAGATAGAGATTTTACTGATGAATTTTTTAATGAATTAATAGATTTTGCAGAAAGCAAGCTGGCACTGACGACTGAGGAAGGAACGGCTATCGCTATTAGAGTTAATGAAGATGCTTTTCAGATTCAAAGGATTCTGCAGCAAAGAAATTATATATTACTGGACTGGAAAGAACCAATATCTTCAATGGAGGTGGCGGATTGCTTTGAGATAGAAATACCTGATGGATTTAAGATTGTAGATGGGAATGAACTCAGTGATTATCATAAAGGTTTTGCACATGGGCGTGCATTTGGCTATTATAAAAATGATGTCCCGGATGATGATGATGCTGAATGCTGTTTCCGCTCATTAAGAAAGGCCCCGGATTATCTACCGGAACTGGACCTGTCAATCCTGGACTATAAAGGTGAGGTTGTTTCTTTTGCAACCATCTGGTATGATGACCTGAATAAAATTGGAATATTGGAACCAGTAGGAACAATACCGGAGTATAGGAAAATAGGGCTTGGAAAAGCAGTAGTATATGAGGCGATAAACAGGGTCATTAAAAAGGGCGCAGTCAGGATATTCGTTGGTTCAGATCAACAGTTTTATCTTTCAATAGGATTCAAGGTGAGTTATTACAAACAAATATGGCAGAAGAAATTGTGACACAAGGGGACGGTTCTCCTGTGTCAGAAATATTAAGATGGATAAAAAGACAGGTTTCTTGTCAAACTAATATTAAAAGTTATAAGAGAGGATTACGTCATGAGTAATGATACAATTAATCTTTTGAGAGAGTGCAATGCCGGCTGTAAATCAGCAACAAATAGCATGGAACAGGTATTGCGGTATCTTGACAATGAAGACCTGAAGATCTTAATAAATGAATATAATGATAAGCATATAAAGCTCGGGGATGAATGTCATCAGAGGCTGAATGAACTTGATGAAGAGGAAAAAGACCCGGACAAAATGGCAAAGACATTTTCATGGATCAGTACCGAAGTAAAATTAATGATGGGTGATAGTTCTCAAAAAATAGCGGAATTAATGATAGATGGTTGTAATATGGGAATAAAATCACTCAGTAAATATATTAATCAATATAAGAATGCATCCAGTGAAAGTGTAGATTTGGCAAGGAGGCTTATAAAAATAGAGCAGGATTTTATGAATCAGCTGCTTAAATATTTATAAAGATTAGCTCATGTGGTAAAGCCTTCATGAAATGGTGGAATACTCAATGAACGAAGTGGACATATCAGCTTTTACTGGTATAGATTTTAAGAGAATATTTTAACTGACATGCTTATTTTATTGTGTATAGTTGAGAAAGGAATAGCCATTGTGTCTCTGGAAGCCGGAGTCCCTGTAATATTTGGAGTATTAACCACTGATATAATAGAGCAGGTAATAGAGAGCTGCAGCAAAGGTTGAAACACCGTTTATGATGCAGCTCTAAAAGGAATTGCATTCTAAATCTATTTAGACAAATTTAGCATATGTCATTTGCTTATCAACCAGAATCAGCAGCTTTACATGACACAGGAGAACCGTCCCCCTGTGTCATAGCTAGGCGTGAGCGGACAGGAACAACGGTAAATACACAAAAAAGAATCTTCAATATATCCATCGGGACAAAGGGATATACAGCTATAAGAAGGGATGCATGGAATGTGTTGCCTGTCGTGATACTGAGCCATGTTGTCCCGGCTATATACAGAATAATATGCGCTATACAAATAGCTATGCCGGATTTCAAAAATACAATCCACTTACTATGCCTGTGCTCGGCCTGCAGGCTTTTCTTACTATTGAGTGCCATTGCCACTATCCATGCCATGAGGGGATAGACCAGAAGATATCCCCCTGTCGGCCCAAATAGGGCACCTATACCGCCGCGAAAACCACTGAATACCGGAACTCCCATCATTCCTGTCAACAGATATGTGATTTGTGAATATACCGCATGTTTTGGCTTTAATAGAATGCCTGATGTGTACACGGCGACCAGTCCAAAAGATACAGGTACAGGTGAAAAGGGTATAGGGACAGCAATCTGAGCAAGAATTGCAGTCAGTGAAGTAAAAAATGCAATAAGCGAAAGCTCTTTTATGGTTAATGCCGATTTTCCTTCCTTATTTCTCATTTATATTGCACTCCTTATCAGAAAATTGTCAACCTAAAAACATTATACAGGTGACACACAAAATGTCAACCCTTAATTCAAAAAGGGTTGACTATTTTTCATTTTCCTTTATCATTAATAAGAGAAGGAGTGAGAGTGGATATGCTGCAGGAAAAAGTTTTGTATATACTGGAAAAGAACAAAGGTAAAGTTGTTACAGGCGGGGAAATATCGAGACAACTGGGTGTGAGTAGAAACGCTGTCTGGAAAGCAATTAACTCTCTTAAAAAAAGCGGTAATAAGATTGAATCCCTGTCAAACAGAGGTTATCGTGTAGCTTTTGATAATGACAGTCTTTGCAGACAAATAATTCAGGAAATGCTGACAACTGAAAGACTGGGTTCAACCATTGAACTCCTTGAAACAATACATTCTACCAATACTTATATTAAAGAACAGGATCCGGGCAAGCTGCAGGAAGGCCATGTGGTTCTGGCAGATGAACAGACAGGCGGCAGAGGACGGCTGAACCGCCCCTTTTTCTCCCCAAAAGGCAGTGGTATTTATCTCAGTGTGTTGCTTAAGCCGGTTTTATCTCCTGAAAAAACCAGGCTATTGACTATATGTGCTGCTGTCGCTGTCAGCAAAGCTTTACAGAGTGTTTGCGGGCTGACACCCAGGATAAAATGGGTAAATGATATATTTGTTGAAGGTAAAAAGATTTGCGGTATCCTTACTGAAGCATCTATATCTGCGGAAATGCAGTCATTAAATTATGTAATTGTCGGTATAGGCATAAACACAGGCGAAATTCCGGAGGAAGTAGAGGAAATTGCTACTTCCGTATTGGAGGTTACCGGGAAAAAGGGATTCCGGAACAGACTGGCTGTAGAAGTTTTAAACCAGCTTGAAAAGATATATCTGGAAGACCTTTTGCCTGGAAATGAATCAGAAATTTTGTCCGCTTATTCAGAAAGGCTTATTTATATCAAGGAAAAGGTCTTGGTAAAGATGTATGACGATTCCTTTGAAGCAACAGTACTGGGAATTGACGGAACTGGCAGCCTTATAGTGAAAAATGATGAAGGCCAGGTTCTACATATCAACACAGGTGAGATATTTGCAAAACCACAGGTTGATATATAAGAAAATATTATATGGATTTTATCTGTGTCAGTTTACTTATTTATATACTCCCCTGTAATTTTGGGGCAACAATTCTGCTGTTTTTTTCATCCTATAATCCAGGACGAAATCTCCATAATCCTTCTTATTCTGTCCTGTTATTTTCCGGGGAAGTTCAAATTGTTTTCCAATATTAATATGAACATCTGCGTAATTAAAGGTTTCTGTACTCATATCCCTTTCTTTGTTTATAGGTAACAATTTTTCTGCACCATATAATCCGATAGGTACAATGGGAGCCCCTGTCATTCTCGCAATGAGAAGGATTCCTTTCTTAGCTTTTATCATACTACCAACCCTGCTTCTGGTCCCTTCCGGGAAAATCAATATACTCTCTCACTGTTTAACAAGACTAATAATCTTCTTTAAATCATCTTTGTCAGCACTATCAGTTTTTTTCTCCCTCTATATGTATATTGGCATATTTTTTCAGGTATTTATCAACGATTTTTTTGGGTATGTATCTGGCAAGCTTACCAGGTAAAATATTTATAAATTTTACTGCTGTAGCAGATAACATTTGCCTGCCTCCTTAATAAAGGTTAAACTGTATAATATATTGTGATTGTATCAGAATTGAAAACAATTTTCTATTATCTGAATGTATTAATATTTTTTGATTAAGCTTAATAAGTATGTAATGCTGGATGCAAATCGGCAGTGATGGCTTAAAATTTTGATCTTCTGGAGGAAGGAAAATCTCCCATAATGTGGAATATTAAATTGAAACAGGTCCTTAATTAAACATGGCTATTCTGTGTATGAAATATATGTAAAGGAGTATAAAATATGAGAGTGATTATTCATGATTTAGAAAATAAATATAATAAACTTCTCTTGCAAAAATGTGACAGAATCATAGTGGTAGACGGAAAATACTCAGCCTGCAGGGGATGTTTCAATTGCTGGACGAAGCACCCCGCTGAATGTTTTATAAAAGACAGTTTGCATGAAGTGAGCAAGGAGATTGGAAGGGCAGATGAACTTATCATCATAACGGAGAATTACTATGGTATGTATAGTCCTCCCGTTAAAAACATTCTGGATAGGAGTATTGGTATATCTACACCGATGAGTATATATAGGGGCAAAGAGATGCATCATACCACGCGTTACGGAATGCGTGAGCTGTTAAGCGTATATGCATACGGAGAGATGACAGATGCTGAGAGAGAAAGCTTTTTGTTTATGATAAAGCGTAATGCTTTGAATTTAGGTTATAAACACTATAGTTTTACATATCTGGAGTCAATAGGCGGATTGGGGGAAATATGATGATGAAGATATTACTGATAAATGGCAGTCCAAAAAAGAAAATGAGTGCCTCGGGCTTTCTCCTTACACTACAGAGCCTTTTTGTCAGGGGCGACATTCAAAGGGAAAGCCTGCGTACTAAGGGTGACCACGGGAGAATATTGAAAAAATTAAAGGATACGGGTACAGTTATTTTTTTTCTGCCCCTTTATGTAGACGGGGTTCCTTCTCATGTTCTTTATTTCATGAAGGATATGGAAGGTTATTGCAGGGTGAATCAAATACACCTGAAAGTGTATCTTATTTCTAATGCAGGTTTTATTGAGGGGAAACAAAATGAGGCCTTGATGCAGGTCTTTAAGAATTTTTGCCACGCATGTGCCTGTGAGTGGTGTGGGGGAATAGGAATCGGCGGAGGAGTCATGCTCAATGTTTTGAGGATTCTATTTTTTGTCTTTGCGGGGATCTTTCTGTTGGGTATTATCATAAGTGGAGTGCAAAGAGGAGACTGGTTGCCTGTTGAGGCAATAGAGATTTTTTTAAGACAGATTGCCATAATTGTATTCTTATATTCGGGGGTATTATTCTATATGATCAGGATGGCCGGTGCTGTCAATAAAGGAGAATTTTCAGGTGTGAAATATACACGGGTATTGGTACCTTCATTTCTATTTATAATAATTGCCAATATATTCTTTATCATTATCTCTCTCGGAAAAGGAGGTATATTCAGAGGGTGGCTGCGCTGATTTCCACCCTTTCTGCCTGAGCCGCACAATTGGAAAACATAAGACAGGGGTATCCCTGCTGTATCATGGGATATAGCCGTACAGGAATGGGGATTGATTACCGGTTATGATGAGGAAAGGCAGATGTTTTCCATATAGGCCATAAACGTTGAAAACCAGGATCAGGAAAATGGCAGTTTCCCACCTGAAAGGCAATGAATGGTGTGACGAAAATGCCAGCGGTCTTGAAGCCTGTCCGGCCTTGATCTGCCATTTTGAAGAAAAATTTAACCCGGATTTATCATGGAATATGGAATATTTTCTGGGTACATACGGGGCATTGAAATACTATGCCTGGAAGTATTTTGACAATATGAAAGAGACAGAACTTGCCGGGATTTATAAAGCTGTAAATGAAGCATGGCAGGAAGCATAAAATATCAATACCGGCCGGGATATTAACTTGCTGGAAGTACGGGAGAAAATTTCTACACTACTGAAATCAGCCTGGGAGAAGGAAATACAGGCCGTTGAGATTATGAGTAAAAGTGTTTGACATATGTAGGGGCTATGAGTAAAGATATTTGACACATGGTGATTGAGGGTGAGGAGATGAACCTTCTCACCTTTTTGTTTTTTGCTTTTTCTAATATAAATCTGCAGAATGCCTGAATAATTTTCCGCAAAAAAGGATATTTGAGATAATTGTAGTATAATGATATATGTACATAATTTGCTGGAGTAGATGTACAGGAAAATTCCTTATAATAAGGTGTGTAAAATTGAAGGAACTATTATTGAAGAAAAAATCAAAATTTATCCTGTATATCCTGGCCTGTCTGCTGCTAGTGCTGGATGAACCTCTTGTTAACCTGGTCATATCATTGCTGATTGGCAGTATCCAGATCGGGAGTATGGATTATTTTATTAAAATCTCTTTAATTTCAGTGGGGATAATCATATATTATTTATCATATCCAGGTTTATGTGAATTGCCTTTATGAGGGATATATTACTGGAGGTAAGGATTCTGGCCTTTGATAAGATTATAAGTTCATCCTATCAAAGTTTCAGCCGGAAGTCCAGGAATGATATAAATATAATTGAAAAAGATTTCTTTCTAGCCCTTATAAACATTATATTCAACAGCGGATTGTATGTAGTTTCCCTGGTCATAATTGCTTTCCTGGATTTTAAATTCGCCTTAATAACATTTTCAGTGTCAATAATACTCTTTTTAATGAGCAGGACATTTGAAAAAAGAACTATTGCATTACAGGAAAAGGTTTCAGAAGAAAATGAAAAATTCGCAGTAGATATGTCCAATACCTTCAATGGACTTGAAATATTAAAATTAAACAGAATAGAAGATAAATTTCTCTCTAAAGCATTGAGAACAATAACAGGCCTTGAGAGGAAAAAATTTGATTACAATGTCTATACAGACGGGCAAGGCAGGATAATGGAATTGTCAGGATTTGCATTTTTAATCGGTTCTTTAATATATATATCCAGACTATTTCTAAAGGGAATGTCATTAACGGAGACAGCCTTCATGTTTCAACTGGCCAATGGCTGTGCATTTCGTATAATTGCAGTTTTGCCCAGGGTAAATCAATTAAAATCTTCATTAAAAATATTTAACAAAATTACACAAAGGGGAGAGGATACTTCAAGAAATATAAAAAAGGAAAAGGAATCCATATTTGACAGGGAAATAGAAGTAAAGAACCTTTTCTTCAAGTATGAAGAAAAGGAGATCTTTAGGGATATATCCTTTAAAATAGAAAGGGTAAAGAAATATCTGCTTAAAGGTACCAGTGGAGCAGGCAAATCTACCTTAATCAAATTACTATCCATGATTTATGATGATTATACAGGTGAGATCAGAGTAGATGGTGTGGATTACAGGGAGATAAATGAAAAGAGCCTGAATGATAGTGTTGCCTTTATCTATCAGGATGTTTTTCTCTTTGAGGATACCATTTTCAATAATATTGCCCTGTATAAACCATATACTGAAGAAGAAGTACTGGAGGCAGCCAGTAAAGCAGGACTAGATAATTTATTGAGCAGAAAAGAAAATGGAATCTATGAAATGCTGGAGGAAAACGGAAAAAACCTGTCCGGTGGAGAAAGGCAGAGGATCTCCATTGCCAGGGGACTTCTGGCCAGAGCAGATATAATCTTTCAGGATGAAGCTTTTGCAAACCTGGATTCCAGGGTGGCCCGGGAAATAGAGAAGACCTTATTAGGTCTTGAAGGTGTAACTGTAGTAAATGTGAGTCATGTAATATTTAATGATACCAGGGGTAAATATGACAGAGTTTTTATTGTGAAAAATAAAGCTGTAGTATAGAGTAATGAATTCCTCTGTAGGGGATTGTATTGAAATTGACACAGGAGAACCGTCCCCTTGTGTCATTAGAGGCATAGTTATTAACTATGGAGAGTGATAAATAACAGATATTACTCTATGGGTGTATTTCTATGTTATTATAATATTTAAATAAAAAGATGAGAGGTAAGGTTTTCATGAAAACATCTGAATTATTCAAAAAGAAGAGGGTCTTTTCCTTCGAAATATTTCCTCCTAAAAGGACGGCCCCGGTCCAGACTATCTATGATACTGTTGAAGAATTAGCGGACCTTAAGCCTGATTTTATCAGTGTGACCTATGGTGCTGGGGGAAGTGAGACCAGCAGGCATACCCTGGAGATAGCATCTTTCATTAAAAATGATCATGGTATTGAAAGTGTTGCCCATCTTCCCTGTATCTATCTCAGCAAGGGAGAAGTCCTTGAGATGCTGGAGGAGTTCAGGGATAATAATATTGAAAATATACTGGCATTACGGGGGGATATCAACCCTGATATTCCGCCGGAGAAGGATTTTATGTATGCCAGTGATCTCATTTCCTTTATAAAAGAGAATGGAGACTTCAATATAATTGCGGCCTGCTATCCTGAAGGGCACCGGGAATGCCAGTCGATCGTAGAGGATATCCGGAATCTCAAAATCAAGGTTGATGTCGGTGCGGACCAGTTGATAACACAACTTTTTTTTGATAATGAATATTTCTATTCCTTCAGGGAAAGGGCAGCCATTGCGGGAATTAATGTTCCTATCCAGGCAGGTATCATGCCGGTTGTGAATAAAAAGCAGATTGAGCGGATGGTTACCCTTT
>JAAYLO010000208.1 GCA_012521855.1 Halanaerobiaceae bacterium | reverse complement strand
GTATTATGGCAGAACCTTTGGAGAAAAGGAGTGTATTCTTATATTCAACGCAAAGGAAGCCAGTAAAAAATAACAAAATATTACTTGCATAAATCTGCTGGTTAAGCTATAATAAAATTAACCAATAGGTTAAGTTAACCAAAAGGTTAAGTTAGGTGGCGATGTTGGTTTGAATATTAGATTTGAGAACTCATCAGTAGAAAAATATTTTAAGGATTTTAATTATATGAGTAAAGAAAAAGGGGAAAATATTACCAGAGCTATCAAGAAAAGATATGACCAATTAAAAGCTGCAAATAATTTTAGCATATATCTTCAAACAGGGCTTGGAAAGCCGCATCCATTACATGGGAACTTAAAAGGTTGTTATGGGATCAGTATTACTGGGAATTTGAGACTTATCGTTAGACCAGATGTGCAGAGTATAGATCCCGGTTCGTTAAAAGAATGTGACACAGTAATTATCAAGGGGGTGTTGGATTATCATGGTAAAAAATACGGGTGGATTATCCCGTGATTTTATTATTCATCCTGGAGAAACACTAAAAGAGATACTTGAAGACAGGGGCATGAGTCAAAGAGAATTAGCCATAAGAACTGGTGTTAAGGAACCTTTTATTAGCTCTTTGGTCAACTGTCAAAAAGATATATCGGTATCTTTTGCCAAAAAGTTAGAATATGCCCTGGGTATTGATGCCAGTTTCTGGATTAATTTGCAGGCAAATTATGATAAGGAATTAGCTGATTTTGAAGAATACGATAATGTTACTGAAGAAGAGTTAGCAATTCTTAAAAAACTAAATAGCATTATAAAATATCTCAAAAAAACAGGCTTTGTGGAAAAAGAGGCACGTGGTTCGATACTGGTTATTCAATTAAGAAAACTTTTAAATATCAGCAGTTTGAGTGATATACCGGATATTTATCAGGTTGGTGCTTATCGCCTGGCTGCAGCTTATGATGTTGACCACTATATTTTGTTTGCCTGGCTAAGAATCTGTGATTTAGTAGTGAAAAATCAACTGGTTGAAAGAGAACTGGATGTTGAGAAATTAAAAGATATGATTCCTGAGATAAAAAGACTCATGTTTGAAAATTTTACAGAGATTCAATCCAGATTGAAATCATATTTAGCAGAATGTGGAATTAGATTTTCTATCGTCAAACATTTTACGGGGGCTCCAGTTCAAGGGTTTATAAAAAAGAATGATGATGAAACTTTAAACCTGCTTATGACCATCAGACAAAAATTTGCAGATATTTTCTGGTTTACCTTTTTCCATGAGGTTGGTCATATCATTAATGGTGATATTGAAGATAAATTGATTGATTATGATTTTGCACAGGGTGAAGCTGAGGATAGGGCAAATGGATTTGCTGCCAGTACTTTAATAGATGCAGATGAGTATGAAGATTTTATCAATAAAGGTGATTTTTCGCTATCTTCAATAAAAGAATTTTGCAAGAAGCAAAACATTCCCACTTTTATTTTAATTGGTAGGCTACAAAAAGAAGGCTTTATAAGCTATAGTCAATATGCTGGGGAAAAGGTTAAATATGAGATTGAATGTTAGCTTGCAATCGATGAAAATCCGTATTAGTGGCCTCAAAAGATCTATCGGGCACTTCTTAATTGAGGTGCTTTTTTTATTTCATCATCAGGATTGCTTTATCCACTCTCATATAATTAAACATTTGGTTTGACCATTTCGGAGATTTTAACGAACTGTTCCCGGGTTAAATTATTCTCTTTTCCTGATTACTTTATTCTCCAGCCTGTTTTGTTCATACTATTATCACTCCTGTTTGAAATTTTAAATTCTCCATTAAACCATACGATTAATGAAAGAGCCTGTATTAACTCAATTGAAAATAGGTTTCATGATTAAAGGTGAGGACAAGCCTTCATGGAATGACCCATGAGGGTTTTTTACTTACGGAAGGAACCGGCCCGGGAACAGAAGAGAAGACCCCCCTTCCTCTCTCCGGCGGGGGACAGGACATTAAGTTTAGAATCATACTCAGCATATGTAAATAAAAAGAAGTAAAAAGAAAAAACACAAAGAAATTAACGAAAAATGAAATATCTTATTGTAATATAGCATAAATGGTAGTACAATTCTCTTAGGGATTGAGATATGGCCATTGGTATATAGTTAAGGAAGCAGCAAACAAGGCGGAGAGGGGGGGATAACTCAACAATATGGTAAAAGCCAATAATCCGATGTTACGTAGTCCGCTTAATTTCAACAATAAAAAGCGGCGTTATATTGAGGTGATCAAAAAATTCTGGATCGGGCATGTGGCGGCCTCTCTATGGTTTATTTTCTCAGTTATTGTATCCATTCCCTGGTTGAATGACCTCGGAGCCGTCGTCGGTACCCCCCTTGCTTTTATCCTGATTGCCGGTATAGGGTATATACCTGGATATATCAATATGTTTATAGCTGTTAGCCTGCTGATAGACAGGCAGCCTGAGTTCAAGACCACAAATCCTACAGACAAAGTCACCATCGTTATTGCCTGCCACAATGAAGAAAAAAGAATCGCAAATACACTCCGCTATATAAAGAATCAGGATTATCAGGGCCCGATCAGGGTAATTGTAGTGGACAATGCTTCTTCAGACAATACAGCCATTACTGCCCGAAAAGCGGGAGAAAACCTGGGAATTGATATACAGATCTTATATGAAGAAAAGCCCGGCAAGTACAATGCCTTAAACAAAGCACTGGATTTTATAAATACCGTGTATACAATTACCCTTGATGCCGATACTCTATTGCACAAATCAGCAGTCCGTTATCTGGTATCCCGTATAAAATCTGCCCCGGGAGAAGTTTGTGCAGTAGCAGGAGCCGTGATGGTGAGAAACAGCAGGGATAACCTGCTGACCCGCCTTCAGGAATGGGACTACTTCCTGGGTATTGCCAGTATTAAACGTATGCAGGGCCTTTATCAGGGTACCCTGGTGGCACAGGGAGCCTATTCGCTGTACCGGACGGAAGATCTGCGGGAGGCCGGTGGATGGCCTGATGCTATCGGTGAAGATATTGTCCTGACCTGGAAGTTCCTGAACTGTGAGAAAAAAGTCTACTTTGAACCACTGGCTGTGGCCTTTACTGAAGTCCCGGTTACTTTGAAACACCTGCAGCGGCAGAGAAGCCGCTGGGCACGGGGGATGATTGAAGCTCTGAAATTATTTAAGCCCTGGCGGCAGCCTGTTCAATATGTCAAATATCTGACCGGTATCAATCTTATTATGCCTTATTTAGACCTCGTATACACCTTTTGCTGGATGCCGGGATTGATACTGGCTTTCTTCGGGAAATACTGGGTAGTCGGCCCTGCGACCCTGTTTGTTGTTCCCCTTGCCCTGCTTCAAAACTATATACTATATAGTTTTCAAAGGAATGTCTTTGAGAAACTTGATTTGCGGATCCGGCGTAACCGTGTAGGTTTTGTTTTTTATGTCCTTTTGTACCAGATGTTGATGAGCCCGATGTCTGTTATCGGTTATTGCGAGGAGATAATGATGTTGAGGCGAAGGTGGAAATAAAGAGAGTTAGTCAGCGGAATTGCAATAGAACATCCGGATGAAGATGATGTGAAGGGTGCAGTAGAATCTTTCAGGGGGATTATTCAAATATAAAGGAGAAACTGAATTGTATTGATATGGGGACAGTTATCCCGACGGCATAACAGGCCTGATAGCGCATGGAGAGAAGGGGTTGCTGTAAAGGAGCTGATATTCAGCTCTATTTTTTTGTCCTGACAGGATTATGAATTGAAAAAACAGGACAAATGGGGTATATTAGTATTGTATACAGGCTTACTGATATCTATACTGTGTTACATGGCAGCTTCTCTGGTCCCTTTGCCTGGACCAGGGTGGCAAAACAGAAAAATATGAATATACTAGAGTTGAGAGCTGGAGTTGGAGAGAAGAACAACTAAAAGATGGAAGGGGAATTGTACATATGTGGATTTTATTTGCTTTTGGGTCTGCGGTCTTTGCCGGGTTGACAGCTATCCTGTCCAAAATCGGTATAAAAAATACCGACTCCAATGTGGCTACTGCCATAAGGACTGTTGTGGTCCTCCTGTTTTCCTGGCTGATGGTTTTCATCGTCGGTTCCCAGGGGACCCTTGTTGACGTCAGCGGCAGGACATTGCTGTTTCTCATCTTATCCGGACTGGCTACAGGTGCTTCCTGGCTTTGTTATTTCAAAGCCCTGCAGCTGGGTGATGTGAACAAGGTAACACCCATTGACAAATCCAGTACTGTTTTGACCATGATTCTGGCCTTTATACTACTGGGAGAGAAGATCACTCTACTGAAGGCCATAGCGATGATTTTGATCGGGACCGGCACCTATCTCATGATTCAGAAGAAAAAAGAAACAGGGAAGGTCAGTCCCAAGAGCAATTTATGGATTGTTTATGCTTCTGGTGCAGCCATTTTTGCGAGTTTTACTGCCATCCTTGGCAAGGTAGGGATTGAAGGGATTGAATCAAATCTTGGTACCGCAATCCGGACAGTGGTGGTTTTGATCATGGCCTGGCTTATTGTTTTCATGACCGGGAAACAGAAAACCATTAAGGATATTGACCGGAAGAGCTGGCTCTTTCTCGTATTATCCGGTTTTGCCACAGGCGGTTCCTGGTTATGTTATTACCGGGCACTCCAGACTGGGCCGGCCAGTGTTGTCGTGCCTATTGACAAGCTGAGTATCCTCTTTACCATCGCGTTTTCTTATTTCTTCCTCAAGGAGAAACTCACCGCAAAGAGTATGGCGGGTCTGGCCATGATCGTCATCGGTACATTGTCATTATTGCTATAGAAGGAGTACAGGCTTTGCTGACGGTGAACCTGATACAGGAGGAGTGGAATGATGAGTTATCCAGAACCGGCTGTAAGTGCCATTATTTTTAATCCAGATAATAAGATACTTCTCTGTAAAAGCCATAAATGGAGTAATAAATATGTAATACCAGGCGGCCGTATTGAATTGGGGGAGAAAATGGAGGACGCCTTAAAACGGGAAATACTGGAGGAAACAGGTTTAGAAATTTATGATATAAAATTAATCAGCCTTAAAGAAGGTATCTATCATGATTCATTTCATGAAAAGAAGCATTATATATTTATTGATTACATATGTAAAACTGATTCATATGATGTTGTATTAAATGATGAAGCAGAGGAATATGTATGGGTTGCTCTGGAAGATACTGATAAATATGAATTGGGAGGTTTTCTAAAAGATTTATTCAGGGAACTGAGGGATATGGAGAAATCAGAATATAAAACAGAGATTTTTTACGGTTATTAAATTAAAACAGAAGGCCTATACTATTTTACAGATTTTGAGCAAAAAGGGAGCAGAACAAACCATGGAAAGTGTGAGCAGGGATGGATGTAAAGGCTTTGATACTCAAACATTATGAACTGTACCCCGGCATGCAGACACAGGATGTCGTCAAACTCCTCTATCAAAATGAGTTTGGCCCCGGGCATTTTATTGCAGATGAGGCTGAAAGCCTCCAGAGACTGCAGGAGGAATGGACCTCTTTAGAGGCTTTCTCTACAGACAAAGCAGCTTTTGAATATATCGGCAATAATCTCTGCAGGCTTTATCTGGGAGCCCTGAAGGATAGTGGTATCAGCCTTAAGACCATAAACAGGTTTTTTGTAAATACAGCTAACTCAGTCCAGGGCAGTATTGAAGCTTTTGAGGAAAAACTGGATATATTAAAGGAATCCTGTAAGGAGGGCCTGCTCCCGTATCCGGCGGAGGAACTTGAAGGCTATCTCTCTTCCTACAGGGAAAGGGGTTATCCGCCGGTAAGCCATAGTGAGAAATACAGGGCACTCTATTCCCCGGCCTATCGTGTTGTAAGGAAAGAATACTGTGACTTTTTTGAGATATTCCTGAGGATAGATTCCCTGCTGGAATCAAAAGAGATTGTCAATGTTGCCATTGACGGAAACAGCGGCGCAGGGAAAAGCACCCTGGCATCAATGATAGGCAGTATATATGAGTGTAATATATTCCACATGGATGATTTCTTTCTGACACCCGGATTGAAAACGAAGGAGCGTCTGGAGGAAGCGGGGGGAAATGTGGATTATGTACGCTTCAAAAAGGAAGTACTGGACGGGATAAATAGCGGTGCTCCTTTCCAGTATCGGAGATATGACTGCAAAAGGATGAGTTTTGGCCCGCCCATATCTGTAAGTAAAAAAAGGCTCAATATCATAGAGGGCTCTTACAGTATGCATCCAACCCTGGTAAAGAATTATGACCTGAAGATCTTTCTTTATATTGATAAAGAAGAGCAGTATTCCAGGATTCTGGAAAGGAATGGGCCTTCCATGGCAAAAAGGTTTTTTGATGAATGGATACCGCTGGAGGACAGGTATTTTGAAGAATTGAAAATAAAGGAGCAGAGTGATCTGGTCTTTAAAGGATAAGCCAGATAATCAGAGGTATAGTAATTAAAGAGAAAAGAGTGGTAAGGAATACTGCCTCTGAAGCGAATAACTTATCACCATTGTATTTTTCAGCAAATATGACAGTATTTGCACCACAGGGCATTGCCAGCATTATAATGCTGATATTTTTCACCATCTCCGGCAGCTTAAAGGGCTTTAGAATGAGGAATCCAGCCAGTGGCAAAAGGATGAGTTTTAAGATCAGCTGATAGTATAGATATTTATCCTTCAGGAGATTACTTATTTTTACCGTAGTCAGGGAACTGCCTATAATCAGCATGGAGACGGGGAAGGTCATTTCAGCTATGATTTCTATTGCCCCTCTTACAGGGCCGAGGGGTATCCTGATTGTCAACAGGAGGAAACCTATAATCAGGGCAAGGGTTCCCTGGTTGAGGAGTTTACGCCACTCTATCTTGCTGTTTTTGTTACTACTGAAGAGATGGACTCCATAGGTCCATAAATATACATTGTAGACGATATTATAGATTATTGTATATACCACTCCTTCAGGAGGGAAGATAGAGCTCACTACCGGAATACCCATATAACCGACATTGGGGAAAGCAAGCAGAAAGATAAAGATATTTTTTTTGTCCCTTGAACACCTCATTTTTCCGGTAATCAGTATAGATATTATAATTAAAAACAGGAAGACCAGGAATGATACGAGTGTTGCTGCAGCCAGGTTTTTGAGCATCGCCCGGTCCAGCTTTATCTTTAAAATAGAGTCGATAATCAGGGCTGGTATCGTTACCTGAATAAGGATACTGGCTAACCCTTTTTTAAAATCATCAGTGATTATATTCTGTTTTTTTAAGACAAAACCCAATGTGATAATTATAAACAGGATGAGTATCTGATTTATTAGTACATTGATATCCATGGTTAATTTTTCTCCTTGTAGTACAATGTAATAGCCAGGTTACTTTATAATTTTAACATGGATTTAATATAAGTGTCAAAGACAAAAAAATTCAGGGAATGGGAGAGGAGTAGTGTTATGCATTATTTTCTGGCTGTTTTCTTTTTTATATTAGGTACTGCCGGTCTTATTCTCAGGAATAATACCGGAGTATTTGCAGGTTTAGGCTTATTTCCACTGGAGATGGTGAAGATATCCGGGGGTAAGAGAGTAGGTATAGTGTTTATTATTGTATCTAC
>JAAYLO010000207.1 GCA_012521855.1 Halanaerobiaceae bacterium | reverse complement strand
TGTCAGTTACAGTTGCAAACCGTCCCGGGGTTTTAAGCCGCATTACGGGTTTATTCAGCCGCCGAAATTTCAATATTAACAGCCTGAGTGTCGGAGAGACCGAAAATCCTGAGTTTTCCAGAATGACAATTGAGGTTAATGGTGACAGCCGTGTCCTGGATCAGGTGGTAAAACAACTGAATAAACTAATTGAGGTAATCAAAATTGATGAACTTGACAGAAAGAATATAGTGGATCGGGATCTGGCCCTGATCAGGGTAAAATCTACCAGAGAGACCCGTTCTGAGATAATTCAGATTGTCAATACATTCCGGGGTAAAATTGTTGATATATCAACAGATAGTTTGATGATTGAGGCTACCGGGACTGTAAGTAAAATAGAGGCTTTAATTGAATTATTGAAGGATTTTGGGATTGAGGATATTGTGAGAACAGGTATTGTTGCCCTGAACAGGGGAGTAATAAGCTGAGCTTTAAACTTATAAATTATAATAAATATATAAGGAGAGGATTTTAATGGTAAAGATGTATTATGATCAGGATGCTAATCTGGAGGTCTTAAAAGATAAGGTTATAGCAGTTATTGGTTATGGCAGCCAGGGACATGCCCAGGCACAAAATCTAAAGGATAGTGGTCTTAATGTTATTATAGGCCTGAAAGAAGGCAGTAAGAGTGCTGAAATTGCTGAAAAAGACGGATTTGAAGTATATTCAACAGCAGAGGCCGCTAAAAAGGCAGATATTATACAGTTATTAATTCCTGATGAAGTACAGGCAAGGGTATATGCCAGAGATATAGAGCCGAATATGGAAGAAGGCAATGCTTTAGTCTTTTCACATGGTTTTAATATTCATTTCGGCCAGATTGTACCACCGGAATACATTGATGTCTTTATGGTTGCGCCAAAAGGTCCCGGCCATTTAGTAAGACGTACTTATCTGGAAGGGAAGGGTGTTCCGGGATTACTGGCCATTGAACAGGATTATACCGGACGTGCCAGGGAAATCGGCCTGGCTTATGCGAAAGGTATTGGAGCTACAAGAGCAGGAGTAATTGAAACTACCTTTAAAGAAGAAACAGAGACAGATCTGTTTGGGGAACAGGCAGTACTTTGCGGGGGTGTTACTTCCCTCATTAAGGCAGGATTTGAAACACTGGTTGAGGCCGGTTACCAGCCGGAGATTGCGTATTTTGAATGTTTCCATGAACTTAAACTGATCGTTGATCTTCTTTATGAAGGCGGTCTCAGCAATATGAGATATTCTATCAGTGATACTGCTCAATACGGTGATCTTACTGTCGGGCCGAGGATAATTAATGAAGATGTCAAAAAAGAGATGGCGAATGTTTTGAAGGATATTCAATCAGGCAGATTTGCCAGGGAGTGGATATTGGAGAATGCTGCTAACAGACCCGTTTTCAATGCCCTTACCCGGAAAGATGAGGAATCTCTATTGGAGAAAGTTGGCAGCAAATTGAGAAGTATGATGTCCTGGATTAAATCCTGAGGGGGTATCAGATGGAAAGTGTAAAAATATTTGATACTACATTACGGGATGGAGAACAGTCTCCAGGGGTAAGTCTGACAACAGATGAAAAGCTGGCTATTGCCCAGCAATTAGCCCGCTTGAAGGTTGATGTCATTGAGGCAGGTTTTCCCATTGCCTCAAAAGGTGATTTTAACGCAGTAAAGACAATTGCAGAAAATATCAGAGATGTGGAAATAGCAGGTCTGGCCAGATGCAATTTTAATGATATTGACAGGGCCTGGGAGGCATTGCAAAAAGGGGAGAATCCCCGTATCCATGTCTTTATAGCTTCATCACCCATCCATATGAAGTACAAACTGAGGATGGATGAAGAACAGGTACTGGAAAAGGCCGTAGAGGCAGTTAAGTATGCAGTGAGATATACTTCTAATGTGGAGTTTTCTGCAGAAGATGCCTCCCGCAGTGAAATAGAATTTCTTTGCCGCCTTTTTGAAGCGGTTATTGATGCAGGGGCAAAGGTCATAAATATTCCTGATACAGTCGGATATGCAGTCCCTGCAGAATTTGGAAAACTAATAAAAAGTATCAGGGAACGGGTGCCGAATATTCATAAAGCGGAGATCAGTGTCCATTGCCACAATGACCTGGGCCTGGCTGTGGCAAATAGTCTTGCTGCCGTTGAAAATGGTGCCAGACAGGTGGAGGTAGCAGTCAACGGGATTGGTGAAAGAGCAGGTAATACAGCTCTGGAAGAATTCATTATGACTTTGCGGACCAGAAAAGATTACTATAATTTTGAAGTAGTTCAGGATACAACCCAGATTATGCGCCTGAGTAAAATGGTTTCAAAACTGACCGGTATGCAGGTACAGGCCAATAAGGCTATTGTAGGGAAAAACGCCTTTGCACATGAGTCCGGTATTCATCAGGACGGGGTTATAAAGGAACGGACCACATATGAGATAATGGATGCAAAGAGTATAGGCCTGGAAAGAAATATACTGGTACTGGGTAAACATTCGGGACGCCACGCCTTCCGTGAATTCGTTAATAACCTGGGATATGAGCTTGATGATAATACCTTTGAGGATATCTTCAACAAATTTAAGGATCTGGCTGACAGGAAGAAAAATCTCAGTACAGAAGATGTAGAAGCCTTAATAAATAATGAAATCTATTCTGCAGAGAGCATCTATGAACTGGAGTATGTATCCGTTAATACCGGAAATACAATTTTGCCTAATGCTACAATAGTCCTCAAAAAAGAAGAGAAGGTTCTGGAAGCGACAGCCTGCAGCGGAGACGGTCCCATTGACGCCATTATTAAAGCTTTAAATAGTGTAATCCAGGTTGAAAATATCAAACTGGTTTCCTTTAAGATCAATGCCATTACCGGTGGAACTGATGCCCTGGGTGAAGTTACAATTAAACTGGAGATTGACGGAAGAACCTATATCGGCCATTCTGCACAGACAGATATTACCTATGCCAGTGCTCTGGCATATATTGAGGCCATTAATAAATATATGGCTGTAAAAAGAAATAACTGAAAGTTTATAAGGTCAAACAGAGAAAGGGTGGTATGATTATGGGAATGACAATGGTGGAAAAGATAATTGCAGCCCATACAGATTATGATACGGTAAAACCCGGACAGATAGTTAATGCCAGAGTCGATATGGTCCTGGGTAATGATGTTACAGCCCCTGTGGCTATAAAGGAATTTGAAAAAATAGGAATAGACAGGGTTTTTGACAAAGACCGGATAGCTTTAGTTCCTGATCATTTTACTCCAAACAAAGATATTAAATCTGCTGAACATGCAAAAATGGTTAGAGAGTTTGCCTGGAAATATAATATTACTTATTATTTTGAAATCGGGCAGATGGGTATAGAACATTGCCTTTTACCGGAAAAGGGTCTGGCCCTGCCAGGTGAAATAATAGTAGGTGCTGATTCTCATACCTGTTCTTATGGTGCTTTGAATGCCCTGGCCACAGGTGTGGGAAGTACTGATATTGCCGCAGCTATGGCAACAGGCAGGCTCTGGTTCAGGGTTCCAGAAACAATAAAATTTGTTTATTCCGGCAAACTAAATCCCTGGGTAGGCGGAAAGGATTTAATCCTGTATACAATTGGTGATATTGGTGTTGATGGTGCCCTGTATAAGGCCATGGAGTTCACCGGTGAGGTGATTGAGAATCTTTCCATGGACGGCAGGATGACCATGTCCAACATGGCCATTGAAGCAGGCGGGAAATGCGGTCTTATAGCCTGTGATGAAAAGACAAGAGAATATTTGAAGGACAGGGCTGTCCGGGATTATACACCTTATAATAGTGACCCGGATGCTGAGTATGCACAGGTTATCGAATATGATGTCAGCAAGATAGAGCCGCAGGTTGCTTTTCCCCATCTGCCGGAGAATACGCGGCCTGTAAGTGAAGCCGGCCATATCAAGGTTGATCAGGCTGTAATTGGTTCCTGTACGAATGGCAGGATAGAGGATTTACGGATAGCCGCCCGGATACTCAAGGGTAAAAAAGTACATCGGGATGTCAGGTGTATCATTATACCCGGCACACAGGCAATATATAAACAGGCTGTACAGGAAGGACTGGCAGAGATATTTATAGATGCCGGTGCAGTAGTAAGTACTCCTACCTGCGGTCCATGTCTTGGCGGCCATATGGGCATTCTGGCAAAGGGAGAGAGAGCAATTTCTACCACCAATAGAAATTTTGTGGGCAGAATGGGCCATCCTGAGAGTGAAGTATACCTGGCCAGCCCTGCTGTAGCAGCAGCTTATGCCATTAAAGGATATATTGCTCATCCAGAGGAGGTTTTATAATGAGATTACAGGGAAAAGTCTTCAAATATGGTGATAATGTTGATACAGATGTCATTATACCTGCCCGCTATCTAAACAGTTCTGACCCGGCAGAACTTGCCAGACACTGTATGGAAGATATAGATAAGGATTTCGCAAAAAAGGTAAAGGATGGAGATATAATAATAGGCGGAAGAAATTTTGGCTCAGGCAGCTCCAGGGAACATGCACCTCTGGCAATTAAGACAGCCGGAATCTCCTGTGTTATTGCAAAGAGTTTTGCCAGGATATTTTACCGTAATTCCATCAATATCGGTTTACCAATACTGGTCTCAGAGGAAGCAGCAGAAAATATTGAGGCTGGTTCTGAGATAGAGATTGATCTGGATACAGGGATTATCAAAGATCTTGGAACTGGTAAAACATATCAGGCAGATCCATTTCCTGAATATATGCAGGAGCTGATAAAAGCAGGAGGCCTGATAGAAAAGGTCAAAAAGGAGGTTCTCGGATAAATGGCCAGAATAGCTTTAATTCCAGGTGATGGAATAGGAAAAGAGGTTTTGAGGGAAGGTATAAAGGTTCTGGAGTTTTTTAACGGTAAAAAAGGCCTCTCTGTCTCCTTTGAGGAATTTGATTTTGGTGCAGACAGATATTTAAGGACAGGTGAGTTAATACTGGAATCTGAGCTGAAGAAACTGGAGACCTTTGATGTGATTTATCTTGGTGCTGTGGGAGATCCGGCCGTCCAGCCAGGTATACTGGAGAGAGGCATTTTATTGAACCTGCGGTTTTATTTTGACCAGTATGTTAACCTCAGGCCAATAAAATTGTACAATGAAAGATTTACCCCGCTCAAAAATAAGGGTGTTGAAGATATCAATTTTGTAGTTGTCAGGGAAAATACGGAAGGCCTTTATGCAGGTCTGGGAGGATTCTTGAAAAAGGGTACAGCTGATGAGGTTGCAACACAGGAAATGATCTCTACCCGTAAAGGTGTTGACCGGATTATAAAATACGCCTTTGAATATGCAAAAAAGACAGGCGGAAAGCTGACCCTCTGTGATAAATGTAATGTCCTCACTTATGCCCATGATCTCTGGCAGAGGGCCTTTAAGGAAATGGCGGGGCAATATCCGGAGGTAAAAACAGATCATTATCTGGTAGATGCAATTACCATGAAGATGGTCAGGGAACCGGAGATATTTGATGTCATTGTTACCTGTAACCTTTTTGGTGATATTATTACTGATCTGGGAGCTGAAATACAGGGCGGTATGGGTCTGGCCGCATCTGGAAATATCAATCCTGAGACTGTATCAATGTTTGAACCCGTTCATGGCTCTGCTCCTGATATTGCAGGAAAGAATATCGCTAACCCTCTGGCAGCTATTATGTCTGCAGGTATGATTCTTGAATATCTGGGCTATAGTGAATTCGATGAAAAGGTTGATCAGGCAGTAAAACATGCACTTGATAATAATATGCTGACAAAGGATATGGGTGGGGATTTAAGTACATCTGAAGCAGGCGATAGTATTGTCGAGATTCTTAAATCACTATAAGTAAATGTAAATACAAATAGTTCTCTAAACGCCCTTGCAGGATGCAGGGGTGTTTTTTTAAAAATCAGGGGAGATACTGATGAAGATACAATTTAAGAAGGCATAAAAAGATTGGGGCTAGCAATTAATCAATTATTAGGGTAAAATTATAAGAAAGACACAAAAATTACATAAAAATAGTTTATATATATTTAAGGAGGTAGGAGTAGAGTAATGTATAAAAATAAACTGGCCCGGAGAGTAAAGCAGATGGAAAATGGAGAACTGGCTGGCCTGATGGGATTGATAGATAGAGATGATATTATCTCTTTTGCAGGAGGCATTCCTGATGAGTGTATCTTTCCTCATGAACAGTTGTGTGAAATAACAGAATCTTTGTTTGAGAAATTGGGCTCAAAGGTTTTTCAATACAGCAGCACTGAAGGAAACAGGGAATTGCGGGAATATCTGGTGGACTTTCTGGCTGAGAGGGGGATAAAAACTTCTTTTGATGAACTCATCATTACAACCGGCTCACAACAGGGCCTGGACCTGGTCAGTAAGATTTTCATTGATCCCGGTGATATAGTATTCACGGAAAAACCCGGTTATGTAGGCGGTATTGGTGCCATCAAGAGCTATGAAGCAGAACTTATCGGAATAGATATGGAAAGTGACGGCATAAATGTTGAACAACTGGAGACAGAATTGAAGAGATGTTCTTTTGAGGGCAGGAAAGCGAAATTCATTTACCTGGTTCCGGACTATTCCAATCCTTCAGGTATAAGGCTGTCACTGGAAAAACGTATAAGAATATTGGAACTGGCTGAGGAATATGATTTTTATATATTGGAGGATACCCCCTATAGTGAATTGACTTATTATCATGAAACAATACCTTATATAAAAGCACTTGATAAAAACAGAAGGGTTATCCTTATGGGCACTTTTTCAAAGTTTTTTATACCTGGTTTAAGGGTTGCCTGGATCTGTGCTGAAAAGGAATTGATTGATGTTTTCAGCAGGGCAAAACAGAATGCGGACCTTGCTTCAAATAGTTTTGGCCAGTTTTTGTTGACAGAGGCAGGAAGAAGAGGCTTACTTGATGAACAACTGCAAAGGGTCCTGCCATACTATAAGGAGAGAATGGAAGCAATGGATAGGGCATTAAATAAATATATGCCGGAAGAAGTTTCCTGGTTTGATGTCAAGGGAGGATTTTTCTACTGGCTGAAATTACCTTCCAATGTTACAGGCAGGGAACTTTTCAGGAAAGCAATTGAAAGAAGGGTCGCTTTTGTTACAGGCAATTCATTTTTCCCTGTTGATAGTGATGGTGATAATTATATCAGGCTTTCTTTTTCCAAAACACCTGTTGATGATATTGATAAAGGTATAGAAAGGCTGGCCGGATTAATCAGGGATTTTTAGAACTGCCAGGGAAAACGGCATGGCGGGTAAAAAAATTTTAAAAAAATAGAAAAAATAATGTTGACTTAGGTTTATGATTATGCTATACTTATGATAATTTAATTCACTAAATACAAAAAAACCTTATCAAGAGAAGGCTGAGGGACTGGCCCAATGACGCCCGGCAACCGGCAGATGCACGGTGCTAATTCCAGCAGAACGGATGTTCTGGAAGATGAGGACATATCGGAACACAACTCTTCTTCTGGAAGAGGTTTTTTTATATTATTATAATTTAATAAAGGAGTTGAGAAGGTGAGTAAAGAGAAGAGTTTTGCAGAAATCAATAAAAAAATTGAGAAAGGAGAAGCACTGGTCCTGACAGCTGAAGAGATGGCTGATTTTGTTGATGAATATGGTGTGGATACAGCCTTTGAGGTAGTGGATGTTGTTACTACCGCTACTTTTGGAGCTATGTGCTCAAGCGGTGCTTTTTTGAATTTCGGCCATTCCGATCCTCAAATCAGGATGGGGAGGGTTTATTTGAATGATGTGCCTGCATATTCCGGGTTGGCTGCCGTGGATGCATATATTGGTGCTACAGAAGAATCAGAAACTCTCGGGGCACAATATGGGGGTGCTCATGTAATTGAAGATCTTTTAAGCGGTAAAGAGGTTCACTTATATGCCACTTCAAAAGGTACTGATTGTTATCCCCGTAAAGAAATAGACACTTATATAAGCCTTGAAGAGATAAATCAGGCCTATTTATTTAATCCCCGTAATTGTTATCAAAATTACTGGGTAGCCGTTAATTCCTCAGATAGAATTATATACACATATATGGGGCCCCTTTACGGAAATTACGGGAATGCCAGTTATAGCAGTGCAGGCCAGCTGAGTCCGCTCCTGAATGATCCATATTACAGGACCATCGGTATCGGGACCAGGATTTTCCTGGGCGGAGCCCAGGGTTATATTGCCTGGGAAGGGACACAGCATAACCCTGTACGGCAAAGGAGAGAAAACGGGACTCCTGTTGCAGCTGCAGGTACACTGGCTGTTATTGGTGACTTAAGGGAGATGAGCAGAGAATATATCAGGGCTGCTTCTGTAAAGAATTATGGCGTAACTCTCTATGTCGGTATCGGAATACCCATACCCATACTGGATAAAGAGATGGTAAAATATACTTCCGTCAGGGATAAAGACATTCATGTTACAGTTGTTGATTATAGCGGCGGATCAAGAAATAATCCGGTCCTGGGAACAGTAACTTATGAGGAATTACGTTCCGGAAAAATTGTACTGGAGAACGGCAGGGAGGTTCCTACTGCCCCATTGTCAAGCCTCAATAAAGCCAGGAAAATTGCTCTTGAACTGAAAGAATGGATAAAAAGGGGAGAGTTTTTCCTGGAAGAACCTGTCCAGTATCTGTCCCGGACACGTGAATTTAGGCCGCTGGAAATCAGAAAGGCGGCTGATGTTTATGTATAGCAGAAGGGTTAAACTGATATACCGTCCTGATAAGGTAGGGGAGCCGATTATCTATAATTTGATCAAAAGGTTTGATGTAGAAATAAATATCATTCATGCCAGAATCTCACCGGATGAAGAAGGCAAACTGGTAATGGATATTAAAGCAGAAGAAATAAATGATCTGGAGAAGGGAATTAATTATCTGCTGATGGAGGGTATTGAAGTAAAGACACTGGATAAAAGTATTGTCTATAATGAGGAAGACTGTGTTTTCTGCGGTGCCTGTACCGGATTGTGCAAAACAGGTGCCCTGAAAATGGATGAGGACAGCTGGGAGTTAGTAGTGGATCACGGCAAGTGTCTATTATGCGGTATGTGTATTGATGCATGTTCTTTAAATGCCCTGTCCCTGGGTGTAAATGGAAAGAGATAATCAGCAGAAAGGGAGCAGTATCATGTATGAACCACGCTTTTACAGGAAGCAGGGCAGCAGGAAACTTGAGACTTTTGCTGTCTGTTATAAAGAAACTGATTTATTGATCCATGCACCTGTAAAAATGCCGGAGATTTGTTTCAATGTTGTAAGAAGGCTCAGGCTTAAAATGGATGAATATATAAAGGAAAACCCCCTTTTTTTAAAGGCGCTTTCACCAATAGAGGTCTCTCCAGATGCTATAGAAGAGATCAAGGAAATGGCCCGTTGTTCTATTATGGCAGGGGTAGGGCCCATGGCTGCAGTTGCCGGTATTTTTGCTGAAAAAACAGGCAGAGAGCTTTTAAAATATACTGATGAGGTTATTGTTGAAAATGGCGGGGATATATTCATAAAAACAAAGGATGACTGCAGAATAGGAATATATGCAGGTAAAGACTCCCCGTTTACAGACAGACTTGTGATCAAGTTAAAATCATCACAGATGCCTCTTGGTGTCTGTTCCTCTTCAGGGATGATAGGGCATTCCTATAGTGAGGGGAAGGCAGATGTGGTTACCGTTATCAGCAGATCTACAGCCCTGGCTGATGCTGCAGCAACTGCTGTTGCGAACTGGGTAAAAGTTAAAGAGGACATAGATGATGCTTTAAGCAGGGCAAGAGAAATAAAGGGTATCAGCGGTGTATTGATAATAAAAGATGATAAGCTGGGTGTCTGGGGAGACCTGGAACTTGGAAAAAAATAAAAGGTGTGAGAAAAAATGAAGAAGAAAGACTTAATGGATTTGATTAAGGATTCTATAATAATAGGCGATGGGGCCATGGGTACAATGCTGCATAGAATTTCAGGCAGTACTGGAAAAGCTCCGGAGTTGCTGGTCCTGGAGAAGCCGGAAACAATCCTTGAAATACACAGACAATATATACGGGCAGGGGCAGAGCTGATTGAGACCTGTACTCTTGGCGGGAACCGTATCAAGTTAGAGACACAGGGACTCTCAACAAAAACCAGGGAGATAAACATAAAGGCGGTTCAAATTGCCCGTCAGGCAGCAGGAGAAAAGGCTATTGTTGCTGCCTCAATCGGCCCGACGGGAAAATTGATGGAGCCCTATGGCGGTCTTTCTATTCCAGAGGCCAGAGAGGTTTATAGAGAACAGATGTCATATCTGGCAGAGGGGGGCACAGATGTATTTATTATCGAAACCATGAGTGATATTGCAGAGATGAAGGCTGCCCTTCTGGCTGCAAAGGATTTTGACATACCGGTTATTGCACAGATGACCTATACAGAGAGCGGCTATACCCTGACAGGGACCCCGGCTGATGTGGCAGCCCTCATACTTGAAGGCCTGGGGGCTGATATAATAGGATTAAATTGTGTACCCGGTTTTGAAGCTGCCCACCCTTTAATTGATAAAATTTCAAAGGTAAGCAGCCTGCCTTTAAGTATATTTCCAAATGCCGGTTTGCCTGAACAAATCAATGGAGAGACTGTTTATCCTGAAACTCCGGAGGATTTTGTCAGATATGTAAAGAAACTAGCCCCGTATAATATCCGGATAATCGGCGGTTGCTGCGGGACTACACCGGAATACATAGAACTCTTGAAAAACGAGGTCAGTAAATATAATTTTTCTGAAGAAAGAGATACTGAAAGGGATAACTTTCTCTATTTAACAGGAAACAGGGAATACCTGGCCCTGAATGATTCCAGTCCTCTATGTATAATTGGTGAAAAAATAAACCCGACCGGGCGGAAAGATATAAAAGAAGCCTTGAAGAATGAAAACTGGTCCTATATACGGAAACTTGCCAGGGAACAGATCAGGGCAGGGGCAAAATTACTTGATGTTAATACCGGTGTTCCCGGTATCAATAAAATAGAGGTCATGAAAAAAGTAATTCAGGAGCTCCAGTTAGAAATTCATGGTCCCCTGGTAATTGACTCCAATGATCCTGAGGTATTGGAGGCAGGACTGGAAGTCTATATTGGGAGGCCCGTCATAAATTCAGTAAATGGAGAGAAAGCCGTAATGGATAAGGTCTTCCCCCTTGTAAAAAAATACGGGGCAGCTGTTGTGGGACTTACACTGGATGATAAGGGGATACCTTCTACAGTTGAAGGAAGGCTGGAAATAGCCAGAAGGATAGTGGAAGAGGCCGGGAAATATGGAATAGAAAAAAAGAATATCATCATAGATACCCTCACCCTGACAGCTGGTTCTGAACAGGAACAGGTAATGGTAACACTGGAGACCCTGAAAAGAGTAAAGGAAGAGTTAGGGGTTCTGACAACACTGGGAATAAGTAATATATCCCATGGTTTGCCTGAAAGGGCTCTCATCAATCAGGTGTTTTTAACAATGGCAGCAGGATATGGTTTGAACCTGCCTATAGCTGATCCCCTTGACGAAAAAATACATCAACAGATAGCTGCAGCCAATCTTATTACAAACAGGGATAAAGGCGGTGAAGAGTTTATAAAAAAATACGGCCTCAAGATAGCAGAAAATGAAGGGCAAAAGAATACAGACGGGATTCTCAAAGATGGAGATATAAAAGACGAAATCAGGAAAGTGATTGTAAATGGAGAGAGCCAGGAAGTAATCAAACTGACAGAACAGGCTTTAATGAAATATAAACCGCAATTAATTATTGACAATGTACTGATACCTGCTATTCAGGAGGTAGGGGACTTATATGATAAGGGGATATATTTTCTCCCGCAACTCCTAAAGAGTGCCGAAACAATGCAGCTTTCCTTTGATTATGTAAAAGGAAAGCTTTTACAGGGAGGGGTACTGAAGAGCAAAGGAAAGCTATTAATTGCCACTGTTAAGGGAGATATTCATGATATAGGGAAAAACATAGCAAAGACTATATTCATGAACCATGGTTATGAAGTTATCGATTTAGGTGTAAATGTTGAAGCAGACCTTATACTGGAGAAAGCCCTTCAGGAAAGAGTTGATTTGGTAGGATTGAGCTCACTGATGACAACTACCCTTGAAGAAATGAGGAAGGTTATTAAACTTTTACGGGAAAATGGATATCAGGGCTGGACCATTATCGGCGGTGCTGTCACCAGCCAGGAATTCGCCGATGAAATTGGTGCTGATATATATGCCAGAGATGCCCTTGACGGGGTAAGAAAGGCTAATGAGCTGCTAAGTAAAATAAGGAAAGAGGAACTGAAAAAGTAAAACTTAATAAGGATTCAGACTGGAAAGAATGCGGGGGGGGGGGAAAAAAGAAATACAGGAACTGTAAAAATTTTTACGCAAGCGCTTGCAATTACATTATTTTTATAGTATAATAAATTTAATTAAAACCATGAGGAGTGCTAATAAAT
>JAAYLO010000206.1 GCA_012521855.1 Halanaerobiaceae bacterium | reverse complement strand
CTTCTATCCTTTATATCCTTATCATCCTTTCTGTCTTTTTTGTCCCTGTCATCTTCCCTTATTTCCGATATTGGGTCTTCTATCAATGTAGCAGCCCTGAAATCGTGAGAATGGAAGAAATCCCTGGAAGTCTCTCCAGTCAATGCGTGTATATGCCCTATGATCTTATCCTTATCCTTTTCATCAAAGACAGGTATAGCAGGACCCGTAAACATTTCTATAGTATGAAAATGATTCACGAAGAAGTCTGTATTTACAGATACCAGATGTACATGACTGGTTCTGGTTTCTTTTGCAGGTCCGGTTACCCCTGCAAACCTGTGATTGTGCAGCAATTCTTTTTTGCCCCGTGGTGCTGCCAGTAAAGTGCTTCCAAGGAATTCATGGACATGGGTCTGCCCTTCAATAGTATCAATATCTTTTTCCAATCCGGTTAAAATATCATCATAAAAACCTGACATAATAACCCTCCCTAGAATAAGTTTTATATATTATATGAGGGTTTTTATAAAAAGTTAATAAAATCAAATTCTACAATACCGATTTCAGCATTTCCCATAATGAAGCACAGAGGGAATCACTATATTGAGTATTATCATCCAGAACACAAACTCCTCCCTCTTTACTGTATTTTAACGAAAAATCACTTTTACATTTATTATCACATAATAACTCTATCATCAGAGAAATATCCAGTAATGGCAGGCAATCTTTTTTGCTGATATACTGAATTGGTACAACACCGTCAGCCTCAATTTTTTTATTGAATTCAAGACAAGTATCATCTGAATCATCTAAAAGTCTCACACACTCCACTGGAAAGGTCTTAAAAATTATTTCCCCACAGTTACTGATATCACCCTGATAATTTGATATTTCACAATACTGCTTGTTCTTTTTATCACAAACTATAATATCCTGAATTACATAAACCCTATGCTCATAAATTTGCTGCTCTATATCCTTACAAACAGGCACAATTATTAGTTCATATTTAGCAGGATTCCATAGAGTTCTGAGATTTTCTTTCTGCTGTTTATCTAACTTATTAATCTCTTCTATTGATACATATTTATTCATCTATCCCTCTCCTATTCAATCTAATTCTGGCCCATTCTATAAAATAAATTACATTATATCAGGGATATTCTTTCCATGCTATTATTTCTCCCTTTTTCCTTATTGCCATATTTCCCGGCATAAAACTCACTCCCCTTAATTCCTTATAATTGCATTTTCTTATAATATATACTTCCATGTATATACGCTTTTTCCTGCTGTTTTGATTTATTTTTTTGAATATTTTGATTTATTTCGACAAAACGGTGATAGAACACCGTTTTCATATAAATAGTTTACTTTACTCTTTCTCTGGATTTTTACTGGCATGATGCAAAGCATTTCTAACGGCTTCTTTGTACCTGATACTGGATTGAGTGGCATTTGTATAAAGGTCAACCTCCGGGGAATTGGCCTCTACGAAGCTCTCTGCCATCTCTTTATTTGCCATAACTGCCGGTTCCCAGTTATATTCAGAAAAATCCCTCCATTCCCCTTCTCCATCAATCTCTTTTAGTTCTACCTTCTGTATTTCATCATCCTTAATGGTAACCAAAGCAACAGCATAACCTGATTCTGTTCTTTCAGATTCTCCCTGGAACCTGCCGTCATAATACCTGCCTTCAGATTTTCCTTCAGCATAATCAAGGGCTCTCCTGACAGCCTGTTTAAATTTCTCACTGGTCCGGGTTGCGCCAGTATAGACATCTACATCAGCTGAATCAGCCTTCTCGAATCTTCCAGGCATCTCCTCATAAGCCTTCACAACAGGTTCATACTGATATGATTTATAATCCTTCTCATTTCCTGTCGGGAGAATCTCCATCAGTTCAACCTCTACAATATCATTACCCTCAATCCTTACCCTGGCCCGGGCATAACCATTATCATCCGTATCTGAATAAGCTGTAAAAATTCCTGCTTCCAGTTCAGTGCGTTCTTCTTCTGTTTCTTCCAGTCCACGGTCCTGTACTCGCGGCTCTTCAATCTGATCTCCCTGACAGGCACTCAATAAAAAAAATGCGGGGACAGTTAGGATTATGAAGAAAATAGCTTTCATCAACAATTTTGTTTTCTTCAAATATATACCTCCTTAAAGATCTCTTTATATACCGGATATTATTAATAGTTTTGCCCTTAATTGGGTATTTTATACTAAAAATAATATTGCATTCAGATTGCAGGGTTTTATTAAAGGATTATTAAAGTGTTTATTGAATTATTTATATAAGATACTTAATAAAAATAATGGGGGAGAATATGATTAATAAAAGTTTGATTGAAAATCTTTATGATGGGCTCAGTAAACAGAATAAAGAATGGGTAGATAAGAGTATTGAGAAAATTGTCCAGACTAAAGAAAGCGGAGGAACGATAGTTGTAGTAACAGGAAGCGGCCCCAATATTCATGAGGGTGTAACAACCTTAATAGCAGAATTAATACACAAGGGAATTGTTGACGGGGTTACTACTTCCTCTGCTGTCATCAGCCACGAAATGGCTGGTGCCCTGGAAAAAGTACACCGTGTAGATGGGAGGAAATTGGGATTTCCGGAAGCAAAATTACCAATAGACAATCTTATAGAAGCCAGTATCATGACAGAAGAAGTGGCTCAAATGATTAAAGAGGAATTTTCTTATGATGAGGAATACATAAAGAGAATACTGGCCGAAGAAGGTAATACCATTATAAAAGCAGCAGGCAATCTGGCTTATCCTCTTGGACTTAGAACTGAAAGACTGGCCAGGGAAGCAGAAACCCTGGCAAAGGCAAATGGCGTACCGCTGGAATATGTAGTCGGCCAGGGAGCAGATAGGATGACAATGCTGGGAGCTGCTGCAGAGAACAATAAAGAGATTCTTGTAACTGTTCCACAGCTTGTAGGAGGAGGACAGGTCGGTCTCGCAGTGGGAGACTCTATCTCACTTACCGAAAGATCAACGCGGATTGCAAGGATGATGGGCAATGCAGATATCATCATCGAATCTGCGGTCGCCCTTACCCAGGAGATCCATGACGGCCCTTTTGAAACATATACCGGCCATGGGATCTGGCCTGACCATGAAGGTTATTATACTTACAGTCTGGCCAATAAGACCCTGATCCGCATCGATCTTGATCCGAATCTGGAGCTGGCCTGGAAAAAACAACGTGAAAGCAACATTGTTCAGGAGGCAATTGCAAAGGGCCTGCCGAAGACCAAAATAACTGGTGTGCCTTTCAGGATGGAGATGTCAGGTTTTGCGAGATTACCCGGCAGTATTCCCATCATTGAGGATATAGGAAAGATCTGGCCTATCATCGCCCTGAAAGTAACGGAAAGACTGGGAATCAGTCTGGACTTCATCTCTTATCCGCAGGGTACAGAAGAAGGCCGGAAAATGAGGGAATGGTTAGTGGAAAATGTAAAACCCGTAAATAGAAGAAAGATGTATGATGCTTTTAATAAATAAGTTACACTGATCCAGGTGTAACTTATTTCAATATTATTTTTAATACTATTTATCTACTGCTTGTGAAGGGGAAAAACCTTCTGCCAGAAAACTCAAATTAGCTATTAAGAATAAAGCCAGCATTGCCGTCAGCCTGTCTATAATCTGAAAATCAAATTGTAAATCAATCAATAAAGCCAGTAAAGAAGTCACTGTTCCCAATGCTGCTCCAGTACCTTTTTTATTGTAATCATATTTTTTCAGTACTGTTAAAGCAACCCTGGCAAGCAGGTACAGAAAATAAATAATAAATAATAATCCTGCAATACCTAATTCCACAGTGAATTGTAAAAAGATATTATGGGTATGTATCATCAATTTCCCTGATGCATACTCAGCATAAACAGGCCTGAAATTACCGATTCCCACTCCCAATACAGGATGATCTTTGATCATCTCTATAGTGCTGCTCCATAATTTAATCCTGTCCATATTAGATTTAATACTGATAATAGTTTTCATTCTACTAATCACTTCTGGAGGTGCTGCTAAAAGAACTAATAAGACTATAACCAACAACAGTACCAGAAAACGTCTATCCTTAATAACACTGAATAATATCAAAGCTGTGGTAATTCCCAGCCAGGCCCCCCTTGACATAGTGAATAATAAAGCAACACTACAGGCTGTAAAAACTACAGCTGCGAAAAATCTTTTGAATACCGGCAGGGAGGATTCTGTAATTAAGCCCAATGCTATTGGAATTAAGAGCAATAAATAAACTGACAAATAATTAGGGTTAGTAAAGAACGAAACAGCTCTTTCTGTATTCCCCATCAGGTAACCAACAATTCCATATAGAGCAACTACCAGGGCAGGTATTAATAAGATCTGCTGAAACTTCAATAGCACATCTTTACTATCCAGTGATTCATATATCATTAAATAAGACAGGAAAGCCTGTAAAATCATAGTCCAGTATCTAATGCCATAGCTTAAATCTGAAGCATAGGACAGAGAGATAGTACTTAATAATAATAGTACAGCCAATTCCTTAACAAAGGGTATAGAAAGAAAATAGGCTAAATTATATGACTTTTCCATTATTATCAATAACCAGGAAATAAAGGCAAGCAAAAAACCGGGATAAAAGAGGGCATTTAAAAAAGGGAAAAAAACCAGGGACATGAGTATGCCTGTCTTCAGCAGCAAATTAACTCTTTTACTGGAATTATTAATTTTCACCAACCCCTTTAACTGAACTTAAACCTTTCTTAACCACCATTTTTGTCTTTTATCAAATCATGATATATCATTACTGTGTCTTCCACCATCCTGTTAATAGAAAAATATTTCTTTGCGAAACTATTTCCCCGTTTTGCCAGATCCTCCATCAATTCATGCTGTTTAGATAATTGATAGATGCTGAAGGCCAGTTTATCAGGTTCAGCAGCAGGAACTAGCAGACCCTCTTTTCCATCACTTATATCCTTTGCTATACCACAACAATCCGTCAATATTACCGGCTTCCTGGCAGCCATTGCCTCTACAGCGGATAGACCCAGTCCTTCTTTTGTAGAAGATAATACGAAAATGTCCATAGCTGCTAAAAGCCGCGGTATATCATTCCGTTCCCCGGTAAAGATAAGCATTGCCATAATATTTAAATCTTCTGCTAATCTTTCTAACCCATCTCTTTCAGGTCCGTCACCTACAATTAATAGCCTATACCTGTTTTTTTCCTCATCAGATACCAGTTTATCTCTGATTATGGCTGCAGCCTGCAATAAATATTGGTGTCCTTTCAGGCTGCTAAGCCTGGCAACATTACCAATTACAATCTCATCTTTTTTGATGCCCAGCTCTTCCCTGGTCTTTAATCTATCTTCACTGCCCCTTTCAAAGGCTTCTATATCTATAGCAGGCCGGATAAGTATCATTTTCTCATAAGGAATCTGAAAACCATGGTGAAGGTGTTCTGCTACTGACTGGCTGACTGCAATGATCCGTTCTCCTTTAACCATACTCTTACTGCCCAGGTGAATACTATAGTGGCTATGGGCTGTTGTCAAAAAGGGAATCCCCTCCTTCCTGGCTGCATAATATCCTATCCAGGCAGGAACTCTGGAATGTGCATGAACAAGCTGGATATCCTCATCTTTAATTATCTTTTTCATACTTACAACGGCCTGTAAAACTGTAAATAAAGATTTACGCTTAACATCCAGCTGGTAATGAATAACACCGGCTTTTTCAAGATCATCTGCCTTTTGCCCGCCTGCCGAGACAACAACTACATGGTGCCCTTCCTCCTTTAAAGCACGGGCTAAACAAAAAACATGGCTTTCAACACCGCCGCTATTCAACTCGGGAAGTGTCAATAATATCCTCATCCAGATTCATCCCCTAAATCTGCTTATATTTATTTCCGTTTAATTCAACAATTCTTTTTGCTGATTTCTTTAGAATTGTATCCAGAAGTTCCCTTTCATTCAGGGAATGATTGCATTCCTCCAGCATTTTTCTGATGAAATATTTTATATCTTCTTCATCAGGGTACTGAAGGTTTAAATTATTTAAATCATATAAAACAAGGTTATTAAATTTTACTAAAGAATAAACAATCATCCTCTTTGTGAAAAACGGCAGTTTATAAATATTGTCAACATCTATCAAAACAATTTCTATAGAATCCTCATCTTTACCCTTAATCATAAAATTGCAGAACATTGGGTCCTGGTGTAGATATTTATTATTAATTAATTTAGCATATATTCCTGCAAACTGTTTTATTATTTCATTCTTTATATTATCAGCAGGCCTGGGTTTCCGGAGATAATCCTCCAGGGTAAGGCCTTCAATTTCTTCCATCACCAGGATACTTTCTTTATAAAACAAATTATTTTTTTTAATGATAGCCAGTACAGGGTTGACTGATGGAATGCCTGCAGATTGTAAGCCCCTGGCAGTATTATAATGGCGCAAAGCTTCTATTTCTCTAAATTGATTTTTGATGATTTTATTAAAAGCAATTGGAGTATAGTATTTAAGATAATAATTGGTTTTGTCATGGCTAAATCTATATACTTTACTTTTATGAGTATCCTGAACTAACTCAAAAAAAATATCACTTTCTAAATCAGTATACCAGATAAATCTGATAATCTTTCTGGACAAATCCAGATATTCTTTTTTTTCACAATAGACGGCAATATCATTTTCCAATATGAGTCTTTCTATTTTAATATACCACCTTTCCAGTACTGATTAAATCACAGAAATCTGTCCTGAATTTCCCTTGCCACCCTGGCTGTATCGTCAAGCAAAGGCCTTTTACCTTCAGCATTATATATTTTTTTCATCAGCCTTTTTAATTCCCCGGTTCCTGTCTGCTCCTGTTCTATAAAACTTATATACCCTCTGTCTTTCAATAATTCACAAATCCGTAAATAAGTCGGTCTCTTTTTATCCCTTTTTTTCTCCAGGCCTATTACAATTACTTTGTTATTACCACTGACGGACTCAGAAATCATGGAAACACTATCTTCAGTTACAATTACAATATCACTGATACCGACCATCATGGGGACTGGATTATCCTCCCATTCACCGGCAATAATCAGGAGCGGGCATCTGTCATCAGGGAACTTACTTTTCAGCTTATTTTCTACCTTTTCAGGTGTTCTTAAAGATGTTGTTACTAAAAACTGCCCATTATATGTTTCAGCAAAATCCTCTACCTCTTTTACCAGTCTGGCGACCACTTCAGTACCCATGGTAAAATAAGAGTCAGACCCTCCCAGTAATATACTTATTAAGGGCCTTTTTAGAGAAAACAAATCAAATTCCACCCTCCTGTTCCAGTTTCTGATCTCCTCTTCCATAAATTTTTTATTAATCCTGTTAGGTGCCCCAATAGTTTTAATTATATTCTTTTTATCCGGAGGCCTGTCGTGTTCTGGAACTACAGCTAAATCAAAAGGATCAGTTCCAATAAAGGCTGGAGTCATACAGACAATCGATTTCGCATTTTTAAATCTGCTCAAGAGGGCATTAATAACAGCCACTGAAGAACCCGCAGACAAAATTAAAGCGGGTTTTGCTGAAATACATTCCTGATAACACTCTTCCTTTAAAGCTGTTTTAAGGATATGGTTTATCAGCTGCCTGTTAAAGGGAAGAAAGCGGTATAAAAATCCTGATATCCTGACAAGAAAGTCAAAAATATGCATCGTATAATGGACATTTATTATCTTTATCTCCACATCTTCCAGTTGTTCTGCAATCCCCAGGGTCTGGTTAAAATGGCCTGGCCTGCCGTCACTTAAGATTAGAACCTCTTTCATTATAACCCACCTTCAATAAAACTCCGCTCTTTTCCGCCTTCCAATTTCTTCAAGAGCATTACTATTCTATCAGTAGTTCCCCGGTTTTTTTCAATAACAGCTCTGGCATTCCGGCTGTACTTTTCCATCAGGGAAGGATTATGCAGAAATTTTTTGAGCATCAGGACAAGCTCCTCTTTATCCTGAACCTGGATACCAGCCTCATTTTCCAGTAAAAGCTGGCTGCTTTCCTTAAAATCATATACATGGGGACCAAAAAAAACCAATTTCCCATGCACTGCAGGCTCCAATATATTATGGCCGCCTGACTCAACCAGGCTTCCGCCCACAAAAGCAAGGTCTCCCAGAGAATAAAGCTTCCCCAACTCCCCGATAGTATCAACCAATATGACTGGTTCATCCTTTCTTTTCCTGACTCCTGTCCTCCTGATTGTCTTTATTCCTGCCTGATGGAACATTTCCTCAATTTCATCAATCCGCGTAATATGCCTCGGAGCCAGGATCATTATGAAGTCTTCAAACTCATCTTTCAGTTCTTTATATATACTTGCAAACTGCTCTTCTTCATTTGCGTGTGTACTTCCCACTACCAGTACTTTATCTTCATCCCGGATTTTAAATTCCTCAAGATAGCTGTTCTTTTCCTCCGGGCTTATACCGGTATAATCCTGATCCAGCTTTGTATTCCCAGTATTATGTACCTTTGCGGGATCAGCACCAAGCTTTAGTATATATGAAAGATCCTGTTCAGACTGCATACAGAAAAGATCAATCCTTTTAAGCATATCCTCTAAAAAGGGGCCCAGATATTTATACCTGCCCACACTTTGATCACTGATACGTCCATTTGCATAGACTATTTTAGCCCCACTTTTGCTGGCCTTTCTTATAAAATTCGGCCATAATTCTGTCTCCATAATTATTATCAGTAAAGGATTTATTAATCTTAACACCCTTCCAACCATAAAGGATAAATCAAGCGGAAAATAAATATAGGCATCAGCGTCTTCAATTATCTTTCTGGCCATCTCCTGTCCTGTATCGGTTACAGTAGAAAAAAGTATTGAATAATCAGGATAAGCCTCCTTGATTTTTTTTACTACCGGGCTGGCCGCGACTGTTTCTCCTACAGAAACAGCATGAACCCAGATTATCTTTTTCCCTTTCAGTTTTTTCAATATATCCTCCGGAATAAAACCCAATCTCTGGGCAAATCCTTCCCTGTATTTTCCCTTCAGAATCTGTATGATAAGAAATGGTATAAGAAAAATTAAGATGATTACCAATAAAAGATCATATAAAAAATACAAAAAATCACCCCAAATCCCATCTTCTGTGCAGCCATAACCATTGTTCCGGGTATTTATATATAATATCTTCCATTATACCGGTAAGCTGTTTTAATAATTCCCTTTGTTCTTTTTCCTCTGCACCCTGCTCTATCTGGTAATATGGATAGATCTTGAGCAGAAACTTTCCTGGTTCTTTTCTGATTAAAAAGGCAGGTAGTACTACTGCGCCCGTCCTCTCTGCCAGTTGTACTGCCCCTGGATATGTTAAAGCCGGAAAGCCAAAGAAGTCCATCAGCCAGCCGTCCTTCCTGGCATTCTGGTCACCCAGTACAATCAGCATCTCCCCTTTTCTTAAAGCCTTTATGGCCTTACGTACAGCCATACCCCGGGGTATAATATTTACACCTTTTGCTGTCCTGATTTCATTTATCTTCCTGTCAAAATAGGGATTGTCCTGGGTACGGGCAATGGCATTAAGAGGATAGCCCAGAAGGGCTAAAACGGAAGCCAGCCATTCCCAGTTACCGAAATGGGCACTGTAAACAACAACACCTCTGCCAAGGCCATATGCTTCTTCAAGATACTCCAGGCCATCTATATCAACCAGTGAAGTAAAATCTTCTTTTTTTAGATTGTCCAATTTTACGAACTCAACCAGAGTTATTCCAAGCTGCTGATAAACCTCTTTACACAGGGAATATATCTCTCTTTCTGACAACTTATCTCCATAGACCAATTTCAAATTATTGATCGTAATCTCTCTCCGGTCTTTCAGCAACCAGTAGATTAGATTTCCTACCCCCTTACCGATCAGGTATCCATTAGGGAATATCTTGACAAGATAAAAAATTACTAAAAAGAAAGCATATAGAATAAGATTCAACATAAACTCACCTATCATTCAAATTAATATATCTTTGCCCTGATCAGGTCCTGTAAATTTATCATTCCAACTGGCTTTTTATCCTTAACAACGGGTAAATCATTGATTTCCTTATCTTCCATCAATTTAAGGGCCTCTGTTGCCAGCCGGTCCGGGCTAATAGTATAGGGATCTCTGGTCATTACGGCAGAAACCGGCTTATCAAGAAAATCAACTGATTTTTCCAGCAATCTTCTGATATCACCATCTGTAATTATCCCCACCAGTATTCCCTCATCATCAACGATTGATGTAGAGCCCATTCTTGATTTTGTCATGGTAAATAAAGCCTGTTTTACGCTCGTATTTATATCAACAACAGGATTGATATCCCTCAGCTCTATAATATCACTGATTTTTGTTAAAAGCCTTCTCCCGAGACTGCCCCCTGGATGAAATACGGCAAAATCCTCAGTGGTAAAATCCTTTAACTCAGATAAGGTTATGGCAATAGCATCCCCAAGGGCCATGATTGTAGTTGTACTTGCAGTAGGAGCAAGTCCATGGTGACAGGCCTCCTCCTTTACATTGACTAGCAATGTAAGGTCAGCATGTTCAGCAAGTGTAGATGATTTGTTCCCGGTCAAAGCAATAAGTACAGCCCCGATTCTTCTGACAGAAGGTATCAGGTTCAGGACTTCTTCTGTCTCTCCGCTGTTTGAAATGGCAATAAGTATATCATCTTCTGTTATCATTCCCAGATCACCATGTAATGCCTCAACGGCATGGACGAAAAAAGCTGAGGTGCCCAGGCTTGAAAGAGTAGAAGCAATTTTCCTGGCAACAAGACCGGATTTGCCAACTCCCGAAAGAATTACTCTGCCCCTGCATTCCAGTAACAGTCTGATAACTTTGATAAAATCCTCATTCAAACTATTCTTTAGATTCAGTATTGATTCCGCTTCTATATCTAAAACCCTCCGGGCTTCTTCTATACATCTACCGGCCAGTTCTCTGTTAAAACTTATTTCTCTTTTCATGCCTCTACCTCCTGAGTCAATTTCTTTTTACGACATTATCTATTGCCAGGACTTCCTCCAGCAGCCCTTCCAGGTCGTCAAGATAGAGCATATTGGAGCCGTCACTCAAGGCCTCTTCAGGATTATCATGTACTTCCATAAAAAGAGCATCAATTCCTACAGCAGCTGCCGCCCTGCTGAGATAAGGCACAAACTGCCTGTCACCGCCGGATGTTTCTCCTTTTGCTCCTGGACGCTGGACACTGTGTGTGGCATCAAAGACAACAGGATAACCGGTATCTCTCATAACCGGCAGTGAAGTCATGTCTACCACAAGATTATTATACCCGAAACTGATCCCTCTCTCAGTCAATAAGATCTTTTGATTACCTGTACTGACTATCTTTTCGACCACCTTTTTCATATCCCAGGGAGCCATGAATTGTCCCTTTTTTATATTAACTACCAGACCTGTCTCAGCTGCTGCTATAAGAAGATCAGTCTGCCGGCATAAAAATGCAGGAATCTGGATTATATCAACGACCTCAGCGACAGGCCCGGCCTGTTCAGGCTGGTGGATATCTGTTAATACAGGAACCTGTAATTCTTTTTTTATGGCCTTCAAAATCTCCAGCCCGTCCTCCAGTCCTGGTCCCCTGTAGGATTTTATAGATGAACGGTTCGCTTTATCAAAGGATGCCTTAAATATATATGGGATTCCTGTTCTTTCCGTAATTTCCTTTATCTTTTTACCAATCATCAGTGATCTTTCCAGGCCTTCCAGGACACAGGGACCGGCAATCAGTACAAAAGGACGTTGATTATCACCAAAAACTATTTCATCATCTAAGACAACTCTTTGAACCTCTTTTATCACCTTCCACACTCTCCTTATATAATCTCAAAGTTCAGTATTATAAGCGGGTTCAGCCCATTAAGAGCTTTTCCACCTCTTTTAAATCCTCTGGAGTATCAACACCTACCGAATTATATTCTGTCTCAACCACCCTGATCTTATATCCATTCTCCAGAACCCGTAATTGCTCAAGTGACTCACTCTTTTCCAGCGGAGTCTGCTCCCACCGGCTGTATTCCAGAAGGAATTCCCTTTTATAAACATACAAACCAATATGCTTATAATAAACGGCACCTTCATTTCGGGGAAATGGTACGGGATAACGGGAAAAGTACAGGGCATCACCTTTCTTATCTGTAACCACTTTTACTACATTAGGATTGCCTAACTCCTCTTCATCGGCAATCCTTTTTTTCAGTGTACTCATAAAAACTCCCGGATCATTAAAAAAGGGCTCAAGGGCCTCCCTCACCATCTCCTGTTTCAATAGGGGTTCATCCCCCTGGACATTTACAATAATATCTGCTGAAAGATCCCGGGCCACCAGGGCAATCCTGTCAGTCCCCGAATTTATATCAGAAGGGGTCATTTCAGCTCTTCCGCCAAAATCAATTACAGTCCGGTAGATTCTTTCATCATCAGTAGCAACGATTATCTGCCCAATTTCCTCCATCCCTGCTATGCGTTGATAAACATGTTCAATCATGGGCTTTCCGCAAATCAGGGCCAGAGGTTTTCCCGGAAAACGGGAAGAAGCATAGCGGGCAGGAATAATGACAGCAATCTCCATAATATACCTTATCTCCTTTTCTCCTTTTATATCATAAGTTTAAAAAATTCTTCTTTTTTATCTATCTTTACTTCCATCTCCAGAACAGCCAGATCACATTCAGCAATGAGTATAGAACGCATTTCCCTGTCCAACCTGACCAGGTCTTTTTCTGTAGTGATTATCAGGTCGGCACCCTTTGCAGGCACTCCAGGGGAATTATCCCTCAAAATCCGCCGCCTCATCTCAATTATATCGTTCAGGCTATATTGATAATGGTCAGGGTATATATAGTGAAACAGCACTTCCCCGCCGCATTCCTCCAGACTCCTCTGAAAAGAAGCGGGGTTTCCGATTCCTGAAAAGGCCAATAGCTTCCTGCCATACAGAGCATCTGCCGGTAATAATCTCACTTCTCCATCCTTCTGATAAATCCGGAGAAAACTGCTTTCATATTTCGCTGTAAAGATAGGTGCTGCAGTATTGTATTTTTTTATTGTCCGGATTATATCCTCCAGTTTCTCTTTATCAACATAATTTATCTTTGTAATCAAAAACAAATCAGCTCTCTTCAAGGCCTTCAAGGGCTCCCGGAGAAGCCCGCCTGGTAAAAGGTGCTGATAACCAAAAGGATTTGTGGCATCAATCAGCACAATATCCCTGTCCCTGGCCAGCTGCCAGTATTGGAACCCATCATCAAGCAGAATTATATCCGGACTGAATTCCCCTATGGCCAGTTTACCGGCAAGATAGCGGTCTTTTCCTGTAATTACAGGAATTCCGGAAAGGAGCCGGCTCAGCATCAGGGCTTCATCTCCTGCCTCTTTTTCAGAAACCAGTAATTTTTCTCCATCATATATTACCCTGGCCTCTTTATTATCGGTCCTGTAACCACTGCTTATAATAACAGTATTATAATTATCTTTTTTAAAAGTTTCAGCCAGTAATTTAACAAGAGGAGTTTTTCCGGTCCCCCCGGTAGTAATATTGCCAATACTGATAACCCTGCAGGGAAGTTCTTTGCTTTCTTTAATACCTGTATGATAAAGGAAATAAGCCATATTAATTATTAAAAAATATATTATCTCCAGAAAGGATAAGAGCAGCCGGATTAATGCAGGTAAAACGCCCTTTTTCTCACCGGAGATAATCCTTAACAGATAATCCTGAAGACCATTTAACACCTGACACACAACCTTTTATTCATCCAGAATATTTTATTTCCAACAGCTCCTCTGCCTTTTTCTGTACTCTATTCAGGGCTTCTTCAAGGAGTACTGCCCTCTCCTCTATAGAACAGGAATCTGGCTTAAATTCCAGTAACTCTCCAAAAATCATAACAGCCCTGGTTCCGGGCAAGGGGAAATTTAGGCGGTCCCAGCTATTAAAAACCTTTTTATGCTTTATGGCTACTCCTAACGGTACAATAGGAACACCGGTTTTCTCCTGTAGATAGATAATGCCTGGTTTCACCTTATAAACAGGCCCTGTAGGGCCATCAGGTGTTATAAAAGCAGAATTGCCTTTTTTGATCTCTTTAATTAAGGCAAGTAAAGCACGGCTGCCGCCTCTGCTGGAAGACCCCCTTATGATCTGATAGCCGTATCTTTTTAAAACCCTGGTCATGTACTCACCATCACGGCTTAAACTGGATAATACCAGATAATCTAATCCTCTAAAATAATAGACCGGTAACCACAACTTGCCATGCCAGAAAGCATATAAAAGCGGGGTATCTCCTGAAAGCCCTTCAAGTTTTTCTTTCCCATAAACCTCTGTTCTTGTCCATTTGTTTGAAATATTATTCAGGATATAGAACAATAAAGGATAAAGAAACAGTTTTATTCTGTCAAATATTCTTTTACTCATCCAGGACACCCCTTAGATTTCAGTTTGTCCCTGATATAACCTGTAATACAGACCTTTTCTGTCCATTAAAGATTGATGATCCCCCATCTCCACAATATGCCCTTTATCCATTACAACTATCTTATTCGCTCTTTTTATTGTAGAAAAACGGTGGGCAATAACAAAGGTGGTTCTATTTATCATTAAATTCTCCAGGGCATCCTGAACCAGTGCTTCTGACTCAGCATCAAGGGCTGATGTAGCTTCATCAAGAATCAAAATCTTTGCATCTTTAAGAATAGCCCTGGCAATGGCAATACGCTGTTTTTGTCCTCCCGATAAACCGACTCCTCTTTCTCCTACTATTGTATCATAACCTTCCGGAAAGGACATAATGAAATCATGAGCATTTGCTGCCCTGGCAGCTGCCTCAATCTCTTCATCAGAAGCCTGCAGATCACCATAGGCTATATTATCACTTATGCTTCCGCTAAAGAGGACAGTTTCCTGTGGTACAATACCGATATGTTTTCTCAAAGAAGCCAGACTGATTTCTTTAATATCTATCTCATCAATATATATCTTTCCTCTATCAGGATCATAAAACCTGAACAATAAATCCACCAGGGTTGTTTTTCCAGCACCACTTGGTCCCACTAAAGCAACTACCTCACCAGGATTGACCTCCAGATTAATATCCTCAAGAACCTCTTCATTCTCTTTATAGGCAAAAAAAACTCCCTCAAATTTGACGCTACCCTTTATATCCTCAATAACCAGGGGGTCTTCTTTTTCCTGAATATGATTTTTTACATCCAGTATCTCGAATATTCTTTCAGCAGCAGCCAGAGCCTGCTGGACTGTACTGCTTAATTTTGTCAATGAAGTCAGCGGCTGTGATATAGCCAGAAGTACCGTAAAAAAAGTAATCAAAGCTGCCGGAGCCATTCTTCCATGATAAACATCAAATCCCCCATACCAGAGTATAGCGGTAAAAGCAATGGCTGCCAGAAACTCAACTACAGGTGATATTACTGCTTCATACTGGGCATTTTTTACCTTGGCCCGGAAATTCTCTTCATTCTCTTCCCTGAATCTATTGTACTCATATTCTTCCCTGCCAAAAGATTTAACCACTCTTACTGCTGAAATAGTTTCCTGCAATACATTTGAAATATCAGCAATCTTGATCTGTGCCTTCTTACTGACACGGCGGATTTTTATATTAAATTTATTAATAATCAACGTAATTAATGGCAGCATGATAAGAAGCAGGGCTGTCAGTCTGTAATTCAGATATACAAGATAGATAATTCCGCCTGCCAGAGTAATGAATTGATAAAAAACACTTATAAATCCATTAACAATTGCATTCTGCAGTAATCCCACATCATTGGTTACCCGGGAAATAATCTCTCCTGTTTTGTTTACATTAAAAAAAGATAAAGACAATCCCTGTAGATGCCCATAGAGGTCTGAACGAATATCCCGGATGGCTTTCTGTGCAACATATGAAGTAAGATAACTCTGGCCATAATAGGCTATGCCCTTAAAAAAATAAACTAAAATCATGGAAAGGGCTATCCAGCTCAAGCTCTGTAGCCCTTTCTCTCCCTGTGCAATCCCGGTAATAATTGTATCAACCAGTCTTTGAAAAACATTAAAGAAAAATATCGTAAAAAAGGAATGTAAAAGCATTGCAATTATCCCTGCTGCCAATCTGCCTTTATACGGCTTAATATATTTTAATATTCTTTTTATAAGAGTCAAATTATATCAACTCCTGCAATTCATCTATATATGAACTGTCTTTTTTATTCATCACTTACTAATCCATAATAATGTATACCCATCCCTGAAATCTCATGATCAACATCAAGACCGGGTATACCCAGTTTTCCGTATAATGCCACTGAAAGGTGCTTGCCTTTACTGACTATGCCGATTTTAATACCTGCTCCTGATATACTGGTCATAGGACTATTAAAATCGACCATAGCCCTTTCAACACAACGGGTAAGTACCCGCTGATCCTGTACTGCATCAGTAATTACTTTTCCTTTAATGGCTGCTCCAAGGCAATTTCTTAAAATTTTGTTTTTAAAATCTTCCCCTTTACCGCCTGCCCTGGTAATGACTGGTTTGTACCCTTCTTTCTTCAAAGATTCAATAATCAAATCATCATACTTATCATCAACAATAGATAAGATAGTCGCCACCTTTCCAAGAGACTGTTCTCCTTCAATATTAATAAAATCACTAATTTTAAAATCTGATAAATCCATTAAGCTCACCCCTTATAACTTAATTACTTTAAGCCCTTATAATTTTAATAAATTGATGATTTTTATACCTGTTTAAAGTTTACCCCTATTCATTTCAGCTTATTATTTCTGACACTGATAATTTAGTAAGGTATAAAAACCTGAAGCAAATGACCAGCTATAAGCTATATTCAACAAAAATAACAAATTTCCTGCAATTAAATTAAAATTCAATTCCTTTTCTGGCTCCGATACCTTTCTCATAAGGGTGTTTAATCATTTTCATCTCTGTCACATAATCAGCAGTTTCATATAATTCCTGCGGGGCATCCCTTCCAGTAAGTATGATCTCCTGGTTTTCCTTTCTTTTATTTAAAAAATCTATAAGTAACTCAGGTTCAAATATTTTATTGTTAAATAAGGCCATAATTTCATCAAGAATAATAATCTCATAATCACTTTTTAGAACCTCTTCACAAAATAAATCCCAGGCCTTTTTACATTCCTCAGCCAGTACTGCTTTTTCCTCAGGAGTCATTTCATAAAAAAATTTTTTCTGCCCGGAATTAACTCTCTTTACTGTAATACAGGGAAATTTTTTTAAAGATTCTATTTCACCTGAACTCCTTCCTTTCAGAAACTGCAGGAAATATATCTTTTTCCCGTACCCGGCTGCCCGGACAGCCAATCCCACAGCAGCGGTGGTCTTTCCTTTCCCGTCACCGGTATAGATATGAATCATTCCATTTTTCAAACTCACCAATCCCCCTGACTATAAAACTAGTTTTCTCATAATATTTAATTATATACCATGGAACTCTCTATCCCTAAATACCCAAGAAATTTCACAAAATTAAGTAGTCCTGAACTCTATATAGAAAAAAAATCCCTCTGGATAATCAGAGGGATTTCATTATCTTTATAATAATACTATTTATTAGAAACTAAAACCTACCATTGCAGAAATCTGAGAATTATTTACTTTTAGTTCATCTACATCATCCGTCAATTTGCCGTTATTTGCTGAATATAATATTTCAGCAAAAATATTTTCGGCAATTTTTATACCTCCACCAACACCGTAATATAAACCACCCTCGGTTTTAAGATCTCCAGTAAATTCTTCTGAAGTATTAAACATATTATATCCTAATTGACCGAGAACATAAAATTGCTCGATATTGTATTTAGCCACACCATAAATAGGAACAAAACTAAATGTTGCATCCTCATTAGCTCCTACTTCATCAAAACTTCTGGCAAACTGATAAGCTAGTCCTATACCAAAGTCTATCTCATCACTATATGGCACTACATATTCGCCGGCAATAGTAAAGCCATTTTTAATATCTGCACTAATACTTACTGGTTCTTCTTCAAAAGTAAATTCACCGGAAAAATCCATGCCCACCTTTACATTAAACGGAGCAAGTGCAGATACAGACAAAACCACCAATAAAGCCAGTACTACTAATAAAGTCTTTTTGAATTAACATCTCTCCTTTTCTTTTAAATTCATTTATAATATATATTCACCAAAATACAATTTTATCCTGCCTATATCCACTTGAAATAAATTTTTATTACAAATTCCAGAAACATATTTTAAAATTTGTAGCCAAGACCCAGGACAAACTTGCTATAATTATAATCACCAAGCTCTGTCCAGTATGCCCCCTTCAGACTCAGTTTTTCAAACTCTTTTTCTGCACCCACTGCAATAGAGTTGTTCTCAAGATCAGAGGAATTATATGTAAAGAGCCCGGTTAAACTAAGACCATCCATCAGTTCCAGCTTTATCTGATTACTTATAACATAATTATCTTCTTCACTATCTTTATATACTTTGCCTGTATATATAATATCATCATTCAGTTCATATTCCAGAAGAGCACTGAAAATATTACTGGTAATATCTAATTCATCGACCGAACTTGTAAATACACTTATTAAAAACCGTGTTTTCTCATCAGCTTCGTAAGATAAACCATTTGTCAGCGAAGTAGATGAGAATTCATCTATTTTAAAATAAACAAGATTATTATATAATGTCAATTTTTCAGACAAAACATAATCTGTTAGCAAACCAATCCTGAAACCATCCATAGTTTCATTACCATCAGATAACGAATTATAACCTGCTAATGCAGCCACTTTCCAGTCTTTTATTTCATTTTGATTCTTAATTCCTATAAAAAACTGTGTCGGGCTATCATTACTACCGTCATATACTTCTGATAAAAAAATACCGCTTATTTCAGTGTTTTCACCCACACCCAGGCCCAATAAAAAAAGATGTTCCATAATACCCTGAGTCTCTCCATTATAATAAACCAAAGGCGTTAAAAGATACTCCATTTCCCCCTGGCCCGGTCCATAATAAAGAGCAGCATTATTTATTTCCTGATCAAAATCCAGAAATATTTCCCGTCCTGTTTGAAAATAACCGAAAGGCATAACATTAGTTGACAGCAAAAACAGGAAAATAATGGACAATAATAAAGTCTTCTTCATCGAATTCCTCTCTCCCTTTTTTATTATATTTTTATGAATAACACTATTTCTATATATTCTTTATAAATGTGTATTTTCCTGCACATTTTTCCATTACATTTTCTATTTTTAAACTATTACCCCAGAAGACTTCTCTCAGGAATGGGAATAGGCTTAATTTTATGGGCATTTTTCCTGGCCAGTTCTTCAATCCTTTCCCGCACAGTTTCCTCAGCTTCCCCGGTCAGGATATATTTATCCAGCAATTCATAGCTGATTCCCATCTCTTTTTCATCAGTCTGGTCCTGCCAGAGACCGGCTGATGGGGTTTTGTTGATTATTTTTTCCGGTATAGCAAGATATCTGGCCAGCTCACGGACTTCTGATTTAACCAGTCTGCCCAGAGGAATAAGGTCAACACCGCCGTCACCGTATTTGGTAAAATAACCTGTTTTCAATTCACTCCAGTTATCTGTACCGACTACCAGGTAATTGTGCCTGGAAGCATAATAATATAGAGTAATCATCCTGAGTCTTGGTTTAATATTGGCCAGAGCCAGATTTTCCTCTTTTTCCCGGCTGCCCTGTAATATCATCAAAAACTCATCAAAAACCCCGCCTAAATCTCTATTTATGTACTTGATACCGAATTTTTCAGCCAGCAGAACTGCATCCTGCTCATCTTCCTCATTACTATAACAGGGCATAATCACCCCGAGAAAATTTTCAGGAAAGGCCTTCTGGCAGAGTACTGCTGTTACTGCTGAATCCAGACCTCCGCTTAAGCCCACCACTGCTCCAAGAGCCCCCACCTCCCTGATCCTTTCCTGAAGCCAGCCCACCAGTACTTTCTCAACCTTTGCATAATCAAGATTTGTCATTCTAAAAACCTCACTTTCCTGTTCTATCTTCGCTTTCCATACAAACTTTGCATCTTTTTATACAGCTCTTTTTCCTCCATCTCTGCAGGCCATAATTCCACAGGAACCCCTTCCCTCATGGCTGCTGCAAGATTATAAAATAACTGTTTATTATGGGTATACCGACCCAGCTCTTTCTTTATTTCTGCCCTTTTGGACCTCTCATTATAAGGACAGGGATTATCTTTTTCCTGAAAACCAATCAATTTTCTTCCCTCATCTATTATCAACTTTTCCCTGAGATAAATTAAGGGTCTTATTATGTAAATATCATTATCTGATAAATAACGTACAGGCTGTAAACTCAAAATCTGGCCTGAGTATAATATACTCATTAAAAAGGTTTCCACGGCATCATCATAATGATGGCCAAAGGCCAGCTTTTTAAAACCATTCCTTTTCATATATTGTACAAGGGCTCCCCTCCGGAAATGAGCACATTTCGCACAGGGCGTACCGGAATTTACACTCAAAATATACTCAGCTATCCTGGTCTTTTCTATATGACAAGGTATATCCAGTCTGGCACAGAGATTTTCCAGATAGGAATAATCATTTTCTTTAAAACCAGGATCAATTGTTACTGCCGATAAATCAAAATCAATGGCCAGGTGTCTTCTAAGTACTGCCAGTGCATATACCAGGAAACTGCTGTCCTTTCCGCCGGAAAGGCCGACCAGGATGTGATCTCCATCTTTAATCAGATTAAACTCCGCAATGGCTTTTACAATCTTATTGCTGATATTTCCCGGTAAAGATAATTTCAAATCCTTCACTCCCAAATTAACAAAATTACAATCCTTTTGAGTCATTATAATTATATAACAAAAAAACGACCGGTACAATGGAAATACCCATCTACCGGCCCTTTTTAAAAACATGCTTCTACTTGTAACGGTAATACTGGCTGCCCTGAGACTGCAAAGGATTTATATTCTCATAATAAGCAGTTCTATTCTGATACTGTTCACTTCCTGTGTTTGTTCCATAATTACTGCCGTAATAAGAACCCTGATATGTACTGGCATATTGATGGGTTTCAGCAGTATTTCTCAGCAAATCCTGTTGATTTTGCTGAAAAAACTGTCCCGCTCTCTGGAGATGCTGATTGTCTGCCGGAGCAGCAGGAAGATAGGCATTGATCCTCTCTGTAATCTTATAAATCTCTTCATGGCTTTGTTCTGCCTTGTTTCTCATCTGAATCAGCATCTGCTTTAAGCGGGGATTTTCTGCTTCTACTGCTGCTCTGGTCAGGTCCAGAATAGAGGTCTTGACACCAAATAAAAAATCGAGGGCATAATCCTGGTCCCTTAACATGGAAATACTCCTTTCTATTCAGCTATATTCAGGAAAACAAAAACTGATTTAAATTCTGTATGCTCTGCTCTGCACTCCAGGCCTGTTTTTCCAGGTAACTCTTCAGTTGAGGGTCACTCACCTGCTGGGCAAAAGCCCTGGCCTTGGCATAACAGAGCTGTTCGGTACTGATAAGATGTCTTAGATTCTCCAGCTCTATATTGGAAATTTGAGACATGCCATTATCCCCTCCTCTCTATTTTCTTTCATATATAGTATAGGAAAAGGCAGGGGATATAATACTGTTAATTTACACCAGTTACAACAGTTGAAAAATATCAATCCGGATATCCCTGAATTAAAAGCCCTCTTCCCTCCATCCATTCAGCGTAAAAAATATCCCTGACGTCTTTATAGCCCTTTTTCTCTATCTCTTCCTTCAAATCCTTAATATTCAAACCGGTATTCTCCAGATCCCGCCATAATATCTCTCCATCGATAATTATAGCAGTGGCCAGGTTAACCGGCCGGGCTGGCAGCTGGAGATCACCCCTCTTCACCGCCTGGGCTGCTGTTTTCTTTAAGACACTGAGAGTTCCGCTGGCCTCCAGGATGGCATACTCCACATCCTGCAGTGTAAAGACGTCTTTCTGCCGTAACATCTCCAGCAAAGTATTAATATCCAGCATATTCTTCTTCATTATCTTTTGATCTATAATCCCATTACGGATAATTACATCCGGATTCCCTTCCAGAAAGCTCCTGGCCTTCAAAAATTTCTGTGCTATATAATCTGTGGCAAGTATTAGTGCCCCCCAGAGAGCAGTAGCATAAACAGCATAGAAAACATTAACCTCCCGGTCATAAATGACATTTCCGAAAAGTTCCCCCATAACCATGGCTGAAACAAAATCAAAGGGGGTAATCTGATTAATCTGTGTCTTGCCTAAAAGCCTGGTCACCAGAAAAAGTGATATAAAACCTACCACCAGTTTAACAGTAATATGAATAATATCCAAAAAAACAAACCCCTTTCTAGCCCATTTGTCCTGTTATTGCAAATAAAAAGGTATAATATAAATGACACCATTATTTATTATGGAATAGAAAGGGGTTTATTATAAATTTATATTTTATTCAAATCTAAAGTATATCTCTCCTCTTATCTCTTCACCGGGCTCCAGCTCAATAGTACCTGTATCCTCTATACCCTCTTCAGCCATGTTAAAACCATTATTACAGTTAGTGACCGGTTCCAGGGCAAAGAACCTCTCCCCCACCGGACAATAAAGGACGATATGTTTAAAGACAGCATCCCTTTCCATGGTCAATTTAACATTACTCTTTTCCCAGCTGATTTCAATGGGCCCTTCGCCAACCCGGAAACAATGATCTACAAACTCAACCGGTAATTCCCTGCCAGGAGTAAAGTTCCATTTTTCCGGAGCCTCCACCCAGCGGCCTGCCGGGATCTGTGTTTCCCCCGGATAGACTCCCATTGTCTCCATTTTAAGGACAGGATTCTCTCCATCATTTTTTAAATCCCGCATAAAATAGGGGTGGATACCCATTCCTGCAGGCATTAGCTCATTACTCTCATTTTTAATAAATGTCTTCACTATAAAATCTTTATCCTTTACGGCATACTCTATCCTTGCCTGGAAGGGGAAGGGCCAGGATATATCAGCAAAATCCTTACTGTTGAACTCCAGCAGCAGCCTGTCCTCCTCTGCCTCAACTACCTTCCAGGGTTTCAGCCAGGCCTCCCCATGGATGGCATGGCCGTCATCAAAATTGACCTCCAGTTGATATTCCCTGCCTTTGAATTTCAATCTGGCATTCTCAATACGGTTTGAATAGGGAAAAAGATTATAAGATGCAAAACTTCCCGCATCTTCATCCTGCAGGGCCTCTTCTGTAGTTGGCCGCATGATATCCAGCCACTCCCCATCTTTTTTGTAACGTAGAGAATAGATACTTCCTCCCACTTCAGGTGATACCGCCAGCTCTATAAATTCATTTTTTAAATAAAGCAAAGTCTCCAATTGCTCTCCACCTTCCTTTTTTATGTAATTAGATATCCTATTTAAATTATAGCCATAGTAACAGGATAATGCAAATTCAGCCTATCTCTTAAAATATTCTTTAACCAGAAAATCCATCAGGGCATCCGGGCCTTTCTTTAAAAATTCAGGCTTATCCTTAAACAGCATTCCGTAAGGTTCTTCAGGGGTATAGGGATGCCATTGTGGCATATCCTCTCCTGTTATATCCTTCCCGTCAGGATCACCGGTCTTTATAAAGTTAGCCCAGTAATTGCACATCTGCCGGGCCAGGTCATAGTGTTTGCCGACAAAGGGCCGCCAGCATTTGGCCAGGGTCTCAAAGAAGAACCAGAGGTCTACAGAGTGAAATGCTCCCGGATTATCCCAGCCCGGTATCTCTGCATCAAAGTTGTAATAATACATGGGGGTGTTGGCTCCTGTCTCAGCATTGGCCCTGGCCATGATGCGGATGGCATATTCTATGCTGTTTACCGTAGCCCTTTCTACTACCTCATCTATATCTCCTGATTCAAACCCGCAAAGTTCAAGAAATTCTCCTGCATTATCAGCAAAAAGCTCTACAGCCAGGTCCTTAAATTCCTCTTTGCTGCTTACATCGGGCTTACTGAAAAATTCAGAAGAGGTATGGCCTATAATTAATGGCACCATCAGGCGTTTATTTCCCAGAAACAATTTAAAGGGATCTCCCACACAGAAAGGACCATCTACGACAGTACCCCAGAATCCTTTATACTCCAGTGCCTTATTCATGATATATTCTGCATCCAACTGCCGGGCCTCCTCCAGGGAGGAAACTCCCAGAAAATCGAAAAACCTTACCCCATCCTCTTCAGCCTCAGCCAGACTGATCCCCCTGATCGGTATGAGGTTTCCGGGATACAGGGGGGCAAAAACACCACTCTGAATGATAGCCCTCTGGAAAGCCCCTTCGTTCTGTGGTGAAGTCAGCTGGGCAAGTCCACTGCCGCCACCCGCAGACTGGCCGCCAATGGTAATATTATCCGGATCACCGCCAAAGGCTGCTATATTCCTTTTCACCCACTGGATTGCATACTGCTGATCCAGATGGCCGAAATTGGCCGGGGCTTCCGGGACCTCTGCCGTTATCCCGGGGTGACAGAGAAAACCAAATACATTTAAACGGTAATTGGCCGTTACTACAACAACACCCCTCCGGGCTATACGTTCCCCGTCAAACTCCATTTCAGAAGTATAGCCCACCTGCAGGCCTCCGCCGAAAAACCAGACAAAAACCGGTAGTTTTTCATCTGCACTGGCGGCCGGTGTCCAGACATTAAGATAAAGGCAGTCTTCACTCATGGGTATATCCGGGTCAACATGCCACTCCCTGCTATAGATATTATCCTTATCAACACCAGGCCTGGCCTGCATCCCGATGGGTGCAAACTGGAAGGCCTCCAGGACACCCTCCCAATCCTCTGCTGGCTGTGGTGCCCGCCAGCGGTTTTTGCCAACTGGAGCAGCGGCAAAGGGTATACCCTTGAAACTGGTAATCCTGGGATCAGCCGCCGGTAATCCCTTTACAACACCATTTTCTACTTCTACCATCCTTAACATATTTCTTTAACCCCCTTTAAAAATAAACTTAAAATTAGAAGTAATCATATATAAAAAATATATAATTTAT
>JAAYLO010000205.1 GCA_012521855.1 Halanaerobiaceae bacterium | reverse complement strand
CCCCGGTCCACAATATTAAACCCGGTACTGAATAAGGGCATTTTTACTATATGATCAAGGTATGGATAGAGATAGGAATAGCCCCCCTCAACCATTATCCTGTAATCCCTATCATCCAATTCTTCCATTAAGTCCACTATATATTCAAGGGCTTCCTGTCTGTCTATCATTTTGTCAGGATTTGATTTATAATCTGAGTTTAACTGGGAACCCATATATCTAAAGGAAATTGTCTGTAAACCAGTCTTTTCATAATCCTCAATATAGTTATTAACAAATTCCTTGAGATAAACAGGTGATACTATCTGCCTCCGTCTCCTTTTGGCCTCTGATTCCTGGTATGTCGCCACATTGTAATCAGGTATATATGCTAATTTTTTATTTATGAACCTGGCATTGTGTTTTCTTGTATTATATCCATCGAACATAGTATTCTTATAGACATTCATAAAACTCAGGTCTGGATAGAGTTCTATCCCTTCTTCTGCAAGATATTGTAAAAGTTTCTCGAAATCCTTTTTAGAATCCAGGCTCTTTTCCAGCCTGACCCGATCAGGGAAATAATGCTTTTCCCCGCCGGCAGACCAGCCTGAAAGCCTGAGGGTAATATTGGTGATGCCGTTTAATTTCAGATCTTCTATAATACTACGGATCTCCCGGTAAGTTGTCAGCGGTTTTACTACCCTCCGGGGTATTCCCATCACCGGTTTTTGTTCATCGATGGCTGCCAGGACTTCAAGAACAAAGGGCATCTGCTCTGTTTTTTGAAGCCTCTGTAGTTGAAATTTGTCTGCCAGATATTCCTGATATTTATGAGCCATCCCCACATAATCCGCTTTATCTCCATTCAGGAAGAAATACCTTAGCTGGATATCTCCTTCCGGCATCCTGGCCTGATAGATATTCATCTTTGATATCTCAAAATCTTCCCCGTCTCCCAATTCCAATACTGTATATCGAAGTGTAATAAAGACTGCTGAAACATTGTTATAGGAATTGTTTCTGCCTGCTATATCTGCCCTGATGGCAGCATAGGGGGCTCCTTTTTCAATAACAGCCATGAAGGCCTTTTCTCCCTTTTTCAAACCGAAGACAGGATAATTTATTGGTTCACCGGTAAAAGGCATTTCCTCCCTTGGTTCAATAGAATAATCATAGCCATAAACGGTTTTATTGTAGGGATTTGAATCTGTACGGCTGTTATTCAGTTCAATAATTGCTCCAGAGCCGTCAGGTACAAATATATAGCCTTCTTCTGTCTTATCAGCAGCCCCAAAATAAGGCAGGATCTGCAGGGAATAAACAGGCAATGTTATCTCAGAATCTGGCTGCGAAGCATCGATTACATCAACAGGGTATACAATCTCCTCCACAGGTACCCGTACCACCAGTTCTCTGCCTTCAAGCCTGTACTCAATGGGTACCCCGAAAACCCTTACATTCGGCCTGGGAGGCTCCAGATTCAGATTTTGATAATCCTCTCCCGTCTTTTCAGGGGTATAACCGCTTTTCTTAAAGGTTTCTATTATCCTGTTTTTATCCCATGGCAGGATCCTGATTTTTTGCAAATAGACTGTACTCTCCTTTAAATAGGCCAGATCTTCAGCAGAAAAGGCAGCCAGTCCTGTAATATCTTTTCTATTATCCATATATATACCGAGGAAATACAGAATCAATTCCTGCATTTCATTATCCTTAAGCTCCTGCCCCGGAGCAGCAAAACGGTAATTTCCCAGGACCTTTTCTTCATCAAAGAGATAAATATCAAGTCTCTTTTCACCCTCTTCAAGTTCTTCCAGGGTGAACAACTGATATTGTTTCAGCAGAAATTCCTGATCCTCTTCAGGCAGATTCTTCAGGACTCTCTCTTCAAAAGCATTTTTTTCAATAATCAGGGGAACATAGTCATTATCTGTCCACAACTTTCCGATCTGATAATCAATCCTGATCCCATTTTCCAGAGGGCTTATATCAAATTGCTGAAAAGCAATACTGTCAGAGTAATTATTCATAAACATCTGCTTATTACCTGGAAGAAAATATGATAATAAAATCTGGGCACTCAATTCATCCCTGGCTGTTCCCCGGGCAATGGTTTCAAGTTCTTCTCTGCCCTGGGGATTGGAATACCAGATATTCCCGCTGGCCTTTTCTTCAACAGCAATCTCTGTTGTATTATAATCTACATAGAGCCGCAAATATTCATTTTCAGAAACACAGGTGAACCCCTCCGGTCCGTCAGCCAGAACAAAAGCAGGTATTAGTTGAAAGATGATAACAAGTACCAGTGCTGGAAATATCCTGTAGTAATATTTTTGCATCATCTCCATCGTCTTTTCCCCCCTAAGCCCTCATAAAGATCTCTGTATATATATCATTATCAAACTGTATTACCTGTTCAGCCAGGTTAAAGAATAATACACCTATAAACAGACTGAATATCATCCCAAAGATTATCAGTGCAGTTACGAATACATTTTTAGCCGTATCATATTGATGGATAGTCATGGAGCCGAAGAATAACAGGGCCAGAGACCATAAAACAGCTATAGAGCCAAAAAGAGTGAGGAAGGTGCCTTCTTCCATGATCAAAAAATTACTGATAAATGTCAGGGGAAGAATAATATAAATCATTGGTGACAGTGCATATGCTGAAGCAATATAAACATCCCTGAAGGTTCCCTTACCATTCATGAGGGTTGTCAGAGACCAGTTTACAACAACCCAGAGCATAAAAGGCAATAAAATCGTTGAAAGCTCAAATATAACATTCAAATTGGAAATATTGGCCCTGTTAAAGATAAATCCAGTATACTGCCTCTGTATAACCCTTGACAGGACCAGCAAAATAATGATTATTGTAGCAGCAGGTACATTACCTCTTTTCTCATGAATTAAATCCCAGAATCCGTCAAAGGGATGGAAGACAGCATATTTTGAATAAACAAGGGCTTTCCAGGTCCTGATCAAATGATGATAGAAAAGAGCAAGTTTTGCCTTAATCCAGCCTGACCAGTTTTTGTTTTCATCATGATAATATGAAAGTGCTGTATTTTCTGCCCTTTCTATTCCCTTCAGTGCAAGTGGATAGATCTTTCTCTTCAGAACCCTGAATCCTTTGCGCAGATAATATACTGCTATTATGAGGAGAATAAAGGCAGCAATAAAATAATAAATATTCTCTTTAATATATTCCTTGCGATACAGTTCATAGGCATCAGTATAACCATGCCTGAACTCACCCAATCTGAAATAATGCATGGCTTTAGTAAACCTGTCATCCCGCAAAAGGGCTTTACCGATCCCGGTATAGGCCATATCATAATTAGCATTCATTCTGCTGACCTGTCTCCAGAGTTCAGCAGACCTTTGATAATTACCATCATTGTATTCCCTGATAGCAGCATGTATTAGCTGCTGGTATTCAGTAGGAGCATATACTGTTATGCTATTAAGAGTATCATCAAGGATCATCAGGTGATTATCCAGTTCAGCCAGGGCTTTGGGTGTCTGGACATTACCTCTGGTAAAACTTTTCCATCCGAATATGTAAAGGAGATTGCCATAATAATCATAAGTAAAGACCCGGCCCCTCTGCTGGTCAAGAACACTATAAATACCTTCTTCCCTGGCCAGAATATCGACAAATTTGGAATCTTCCAGAATCATTTCTCCCTGGGCATTCCTGAGTACTATACCATAATCTCCGATGGGCGGGGAGAAGCCTTCCCTCTTTAAGATATCTTTCCCAGAAGGATTCAGCCTGCGGATACTTTCTTCTTTACTGATATCACCGGACCTAACCGTTGTAAAAATAAAGCCTCTTTCATCTACACACAGATTGCTATATTCTGTTGGTAAAAGAAGAGCCATTCTTTCCTGCATGGCTTTTGGCGATATCCTCCGCCAGAGATAATCGATTAAACTGGGGCTTATCCGCGGTGCACCAAGAAACCCCCTGAAATTTCCGTCAAGATCAAATTCCATTACACCGTCATAAATCTTATCAGCGATTACATAAGTTCTTCCTACATTATCTACAGATACCTTTGCCGGGAGATACTCAGCATTGGCACTGAACATAGAGGGATTATCGGGTATAGGCGAAGGTACATTCCTGAGCAATTCTCCCGACTCATCAATAATAACAATCCGGCTGTTGCCGCGGTCTGCTACATATATCTTTCCATCCCTGGTAACATGGATGCCATAGGGCTGGCTAAAGGAATCCATCCCGCCCCGGTTTGTAAACTCAGTAATAACATTTACCAGTTTCCAGTCACTATCAACGATTATTATTCTGTTATTCCCTGTATCAGCAATATAAATCCTGTTATTTACAGCAAAAAGATCCTGGGGTTTCTTAAAATCATCAAGCCCGATATCCTTACCCTTTATGACCTTTAGCGGCTGGTATGCCTGTGGAGCCATTACAGGATCTTCCCAGTAATCATATGTATAACTGAAATAAGGTACCGAAAAAGTGGAATTATCAGCTCTTACTATACCGCTTAAGTTAAACAGGAGAAAAAATATTACAATTTTAAATAAAATCTTCTTTTGTTCAGACAAAGCCGGCTCTCCTTTCTGGCAAATCTCTCTATATTTTAATTTATAATTTTCTCTATATTGTAACTTTATAATAATATTTATTCTATGTAAAAATTAATATTCCTTCTTTTTCGTAAAATTTTCTTTCACTTTTAATATTTTTTCCTGTTTTCAGGCCTATTATGAGAACTGCCAAGGTACTTTTTATCAATATATGCAAGGTAACCGGGCTATATCTGTAT
>JAAYLO010000204.1 GCA_012521855.1 Halanaerobiaceae bacterium | reverse complement strand
TTTACACTGGAGATAAAAGGGGGACGGGTTATTAATATAAACAGTTTAAACGCAAATGATGAACAACAGAAAATGCTTATGAAAGATTTAACAGGGGATGAGAATACCAGTATACTTGCCGAATTTGGAATAGGAATCAATCCAGGGGCATTATGGTATAAGGAGTTGATGGAGGCAGAATGCGCCAGGGGTACATGTCATTTTGGCTTTGGTAATAACATGGAATATGGAGGGAACAATAAAAGTTCATATCACCTGGATGTAGTTGTTAAAGATCCAACTATCATAATTGACGGTAAGAAGATATGTAATGCCGGTACATATTTATTGGGATGAGATTTATTTAAAATCGAAAGTATTGATGACACTATATATGAGTTATTATTACTGGCGGATTCTTCTCCGGAGATAGTTAATGATTATATTAACAGGGGATTGGTATTTACCGCAAGTTTTAATGATATCATTGTTGGAGAATATGTACTCCTTGGCACTCGCCCCAATATCATGGAGATTATAAATATAGCTGTCAGGGAAGAGTATCAGGGGAAAAGGATAGGAAAATTGGTATCCGGTTATGATCAGGCTGAGAATGGAACTGGAATAAAGAGGATTTTTATACTCGGGAAGGAATTATATACGTAAGGAGTTATAGAATGATAAGACACTCTGGGGAGGGAGGATGAAAGATGCTTTTTGAGAGTCTGATTGATCTGGGTAAGCCTGTTTTGAAATTTAAAAAAGAGGGAGATCTTTTGTATGTAATCTCAGATAAAGAGATAATGAAGGCGGATATTAATACAGGTGATGTTATACAGAGCAAAGAAGTTTTCCCGAAGAACAGCAGAACAAGAGACCTGCTGATTGATAAGGATATAATTTACAGCCGTGATTTTTATAAATTACATAAAATTGATAAGGAAACACTTGAAATTAATAAAACATGGGAACTGGGAATTGATTTGAGTTCTGATATATGCACACTTGACCATGATGAAAAAAATATATATATTGCTATCAGAAAGGGGGATTTTGCGGTAATTAATAAAGCTTCCGGTGAGGTCAGGGTTTATCCAATATCAGAAAGCAGTATCTGGGATATGATCATCAGTGATAATATCTATGCTGGAAATGTTGATGGAGAATTTATTGTTATTGACAGAGCTGATTTTAAAGTTATCTATAAGAAAAAGATTCATAAGAAGAATTTGAAAAGCTTATTGCTGGCCGGTGATGAAATTTTTACTGCTTCCCAGGATCTTTGTATTTCACGAATTAATAAAAATAATTATGAAATACTTGATAGCTGTAAAAAATGCCACAAAAAGATGTTTTATCTGGTTGGAAACTGGAAGGATTTTTTGCTCACAATGAGCCCGCCATGTTTTGAAATGAAATTCTGGGATATGTCAGACCTTTCATTATACAAAACCATTAACCGGGCCAGCTGGGATGCCTTTATTGAGGGGGATATTTTATATGAGAAAGAGGGAAACAGTATTATCCGGTCGGACCTGAATGAATTAATCACAGGTGGTTTTTCTAAAGAATTAATAACAGGAAAAATATAGACTTGAAGGGTGAATATTATGGTAAGCAGGAGAAGGTATAAATTACTGGCTGATTTTGAAAAGGTGAGTCAGTTTTTAGATGATATTTATAATCTGGAAACATTGAATGGTTATTTGTTAAGACAGTTTTTTGAATACGCCCATACCCATCCATACTTTAGATATAAATACACTCATCGTTTTGGTTTGTGGGAAGACGGGGAAGAGCTTGTAGCTCTGGCATGTTATGAGATGGATCTCGGGGAATGTTTTTTAAGTGTAAAAGATGGGTATAATTACTTGTTAACTGAGATGCTTGAATATGCAGAAAAGGAACTGGCAGCTGTAAGTGATGATAAAAGAATTTTAGGGGTCTGGGTTACAGATAAAGAGGAGGTAAAAAGAGAGCTTTTACAGGAGAAAGGATATAAAAAAGTACATACAGAACCAGTAACCATTTTTTCCTATGACAAAGATTTTATTGAACTTGATTTGTCACCGGATTATTCGATTATTACATTGGAAGAAGAGAATGATATAAAAAAGATACATACCTGTCTCTGGAAAGGGTTTAATCATGGACCTGACCCGGATGAAGATTATGGTGGAACATTGCTCATGCAAAGCGGTCCCAACTTTAGAAAGGATTTAACTACAATTATTAAAGCTCCTGATGGAGAATATGCATGTTATGCCGGGATGTGGTTTGATGAACAGAATAAATATGCTTATTTGGAACCCCTGGCAACTATACCTGAACATAGAAGGAAAGGCCTGGCAACGATTGCACTTACTGAGGCAATGAAAAAGACAAAAAAACTGGGGGCAAAGTATTGTTTCGGAGGTGTTGTGGATTTTTATAAATCCATCGGCTTTGAAGCAATATGTTTAAGAGAAAAGTGGGAAAAAATATGGTGAACCCTCTCCTCATGAAAGTAAAGGAGAAAAAATAAAAAAAGAGTTTTCTGATACTGGAGAAACAATTTGCTGTGTCTGTACAAAATAGCTGCTTATGCCGGTTTCCGCATGTACAATCAATACATTGGAAGACATTTTGATGTGCTGCTTAAGGAGGTGGTTTAGCAGACAAAAGGATTTTTCAACATAGAAGCTTGATGAGAGATTTATCGGGAAATGGATGATTTGTACTTTGAAAGAATTAGAAGCAGAAAATATTTGGCACATGGAGGGCATGAAATGAAGAATTTCTGGGATAAGATACTTAAAGATGCTTTATTACTTTATTGTGGTATTTATACATTTACAACCATACTTAATAGTATTTTGTACCTTGCAAAAGGTATTTATGAAGACCCGAATGGAAACTGGCATGAATTAGACCGTGCTTTTGTTGTACTTGTAGGGGTTCTTGCATATGAACTAATTGTTCATATTAGAGTAAAAAACAGGTTTGTAAGTGCCTTAATCGCTTACATCCCGACATTGTTGTTGGTGCTTGGCTATGTATGGCTTTCTGGATTCCGTGAACCTTTAGCCCAGAGTGCTTATCGTGATATTTTTATTTATTTTACCATGATGTTTTTATTATTTTCCCTGATCTACAATGTCATTGATATTAAAAGTAAAAGGAAAAAGGTATAAATAAATCCTGCTTTTTGCCGGGCTTATGAAGGCAGGAAAAAAAGATTATTATTGATGGAAAATTAAGCTTGATATAGCTTTTTATTGGTGATAAAACATGAAAATAAAGGTGGTCCTTTTTATTATGAAGGATTTGGATTCGGCTCCTTTTGTTTAAAGGACTGTTTCCGATATTCGGTTTATTCACTCTTTCTACTGTATTATCCTTCTTTAAAACAGCTTATTCAAGTCTTTTATCAATACTGGATTCTCTGCCAGGAGAAATGGAATTTTTAAGTGTAATACCGATAGAGGGTCATTATCTGGCTTTTCTGGCAGTATATTCACAGGCCGTCCTTCCTGGGAAAAGCCTGATTAAAAGGAGAATTCAGAATGAAAGAAATTGAGAGTTTTCTTGAAGAGATAAGAAAATGGGCAGAACTGCGAAACGATATAAAAGCTATATTACTGGTAGGTTCATATGCAAGGGGCCAGGTTCATGATGGTTCAGATATAGACCTGGTTTTAATGACAAATGAACCGGACAGATATTTGAATGATTACTCCTTTACGGAAAATTTTGGTGATGTAGATAAGATTGAAAAGGAATACTGGGGGAGAGTGACATCACTTCGAATCTGGTACAAAGATGGTCGTGAAGTTGAGCTGGGAATAACAGGACCAGACTGGATAACCGATGATCCCTTAGATATCGGAACCCTTCGTACTATTACCGGTGGAGCAAAAGTAGTAATAGATAGGATAGGCAATATAGATGAAATAATTGCGTCTGCCAGCAGGGTGGGCAGAAGGCTCAGAATCAGATGATATGATCTATTATTTCAATCTGCCCTTTATCAATTCGACTTTAGTTATATCAGCCTGGGAAAATGAAAGGTTTATTCCTTCAAAATGGACTGAAAAGAAATGATTGCCGATTACGGCAAGTTAAAAAAGACTACAGAGGTGCCTGGACATGAGAATAAATGTTTTGCTGATTTTACTTATTTTCCTGTTATCATCATTTGTTCTGGCGGATGATTTTAAGAATACATATGTGCAGCTATTGGAAGAAGGCAAATATGATGTTTTATATCAACATCTTCAAAAATGGGAAGAAGCAGCCCCATATGATCCTGAATTATTTATTGCATATTTTAACTATTATTTTAATTTAGGCAGAAATGAAAATATGACTATAAAGAAGGGGATACCGGAAGAAGAATCTATTATAGTTCTTAAAGACCCTGATACCGGTGAAGAAGTAGGTTATCTACATAGTGAAATATATTATGATGAAGAAAAAGTAGATCTGGGCCTGAAATACCTTAATGAGGGTTTAATAAGATATCCAGACAGGTTGGATATGCATTTTGGTAAAATTCATACATTAGGAGAACTGACAAGGTATGAGGATCAAAAGGATGCTATAATAGATGTTTTAAATATTTCAAAGGAAAATAATAATGAATGGTTATACCATGATGGGGAAAAACTGGATGATGCTTTTACTTTTATGATCGATAGTATTCAGGGAAGACTTTATAATTTTATAAATATGGGTGACAGAGCGGCAGATAAATATGTAATAGAAATTTCTGAAAAAATTATTGAATTATATCCTGATGTGGTATATCCATATAATAATATAGCAGTTGTTTACTATTACCAAAACAATTATGAAGAAGCCATTAAATATTTTAAATTGGCAGAAGAAAAAAATCCTCTTGATACTGTTGTTATAAATAATATTGCATATCTCTCCCAGGTAATTGGGGATAAAGAAACATCCCTGCAATATTATGAAAAACTAAATAAGTATGGAGATGAAATAGATAAGGAATTGGCAGAACAGAAGATTAAAGAATTGAGTGAGTGACAGGTCCTGGGCTGTTTGAAACTGCAAAGGGGGAAATGACCAGTGCAAATCAATACAGTGAAGGAAGGTGGTAATAGGACAAGACACCATCCAGAAATAAAAAAATGATGGAGGTTTGGGATGATAGATTTTTTAACCCATTACTACAGAAAGAATACAATTCCTTTTCAGACATTATCAGCATTACCGGAATCAGAGGCTATCAGGAAAATGGAAGAATTGTATGTTGATAATGCTATATGGGGACGTTTTAAAAACCCGGAGTGGTATATCCGGGAAAGAAAGGAAATTGAAGCCTGGTTAAGGAAAGAGTTTATTGCAAAAGGAGGTATTCCTGAAGAGAATCACCCAATTTATATGGTATTGGGGAAATGTGAAGAGCTTGAGGAAATTATGGAGGAAGAAAGGTTAGCGAAAATAGTAATACCCATTTCGGATTTCAGGGAAGGAGATTTGAGTTTTACATATATAGACAGTATGCTTTCATATCGATTGGGCCGGGATAAAACTCCTGAATATTATCAGCCAGAATATCATGGAATAGTGTTCACTTTATCTGAAATTCATTCGATAATCAAAGAAAGGGGTTTACCCCGTAAAGGCTGGTGGGGAAATCTCCCCGATGATTTTATTCCCTATATTGAGGTTCAGGTGTGGAATCATCAAATACTCAAAAGATATTTAGAGTAACAGATTATGAATTGTTTTTTAGAACAACAGTCCGGTATTATATTTTCCGTCAGGAGTTGTCGAATATGGAGTACAGTTATAGAGAAATAAATCTTAATGACTATGAGAATATTATTGAACTCTGGAGAGAAACACCGGGGGTTGGCCTAAGTAGTGCAGACGGCAAAGAAAATCTGGAATTATTTATAGAGAGAAACAAAGGGTTTTCTTATATCTGTGAGTTCAGGGATAAAATTGTCGGCACTATATTATGTGGCCATGATGGGAGGAGAGGTTATATTTATCATCTGTGTGTTCATGGCGGGCACAGAAGAAAAGGGATTGTAGAGAAATTGGTGAATTTAAGCCTTGAAGGTTTGAAATCCTGTGGTGATTGTGGTGAACTGCCATGTAAGATGTTTGTTGCACTAAAAGATCCCAATATCAGCCAGAAAGAGCATCTGGAAGAATTTAAGAATAGAGTAAATAGGCTGAAAAATTGAGAGGAAACTGGGCTTTAAAATATTTACCGGAAAGATATAAAGAAATCATTGAGAATTCTCTCTGTATATATACTGGCCAGGCAGATAATGTTACCTGGGATCACAAATTATTATTTGATTTTGCTGAATATATGCTTCAGGAGATATGTTTTTTAGTTTTGCAAGAGTGGAGGGGTTCAGTTAAGCCGGATTCCCTATAGGAAAGAAATAGCCGGAAAGCATGTACCACTCTGCCAGTATTCAGAAGGTTTGCTGATTTATATGGGTATGCCAGAATTTCAAGATCCATGGCAGAAGTCTTCGAAAATGAGCCTGAATGGATGGTTAACCTGAGAGCTTACTTGAAGGATTTAATGAAACACCGTTCCAGGTTTTTTGGAGAACCTGTGCACCAGAATTATTAATTCAGGGGCTGACAACCTGTCAACCTCTGAAAAAGAAGTGCAATTTTCAATCAGGACTTAATATAATATGGGATAAGACAGGGGGCCATTTTATGAGTAATGACAGATATATAAATGCAAATAGAGAATTATGGAATGAGTGGACAAAAGTGCATGTTCATTCGGATTTCTATAATGTAGATGAGTTTAAGAAGGGTAAGATAACTTTAAAGGATATTGAATTGGCTGAATTAGGCGATGTGAAAAATAAAAGCCTGCTGCATCTTCAGTGTCATTTTGGGTTGGATACCTTATCATGGGCCAGATTGGGGGCAGAAGTTACAGGTGTGGATTTTTCAGAAGAAGCCATAGAGTACGCTAAAAGGCTTAGTCAGGAGTTAGATATTCCTGCCAGGTTTATTTGCTCGAATATTTATGATACAATAGAATTAATCACAGACAAATTCGATATAGTGTTCACTTCATACGGGGTTTTATGTTGGTTACCTGATCTTGTAGAGTGGGCTGAAATCATATCCCACTTTCTCCGCTGTGGAGGAATATTTTATATTGTAGAATTTCATCCTGTAAATAATATTTTTGATAATGAAAAAGATACAGAAGGCCTGGTAGCAAAATATAGTTATTTTCATTCAACTGACCCGGTGAAATGGGAATCAGATGGTACATATGCAGATAAGACTGCGGTAATATCAAATCCCTCTTTTGAATGGACTCATTCTATGAGTGATATAATTAACTCATTAATATCTGCCGGTCTTACAATAGAGTTTGTTCATGAGTTTCCTTATTGCTACTATGATCACTACCCGTTTATGGAAAAGGATGATAAAGGCTGGTGGCGTTTAAAGAATATTGAGGCAGAAGTACCGCTGACATTTTCATTGCGCGCCAGGAAAGTGCAGCCTGACCATTAAGAAAAACAAAGGAGAATTATGAAGGAATGATTGGCGGGGCAGAAGAGGTTGTTCTCTTTAGCGGGGTATGTAAAGTTAATGCTGCAATAGCTCATGTTTGTTATGCAAATAAAGTTCCCTTTATTGCAGTTCGCTCTATATCAGACAATGAAGAAAATAGCGGAGAAGATAATTTATTGTGATTTGGCTGCTGAAAACTCTTTTAAGGTTGTAGAATTACTTTTGAAAAAAACAGCCCGGCAAAAATCTGTCCGACTGTATATCGAGGGAAGTTTTTTAGAATTGGGCACAGGCGTATATCAGCATGTTGGATAGCAAATGGCATAGAACTTTATGTGCCCGATTTGCGAGAGGGAATTGATTATTATAGTAAAACTCTGGGCCTTAAAATAATCTGGAAATCAGATACTATGGTTGGCCTCGGAATGGATGACAGTATAACAGAAGTAGTTATTCAAAATGAACGTAATGAGCAATGTGTTGATATTAAAGTTGATTATGTTCAAAACATGATTAAGCTGGACAAAGATGTGAAAATTCTTGATATAGGTATCGGTACAGGTTTGCTGACAGAAGAGTTGTATAAAAAAGGTGCGCAGATCTATGGTATTGATTTTTCTAAAAAGATGTTGGAAATAGCAGAAAAGAAAATGCCAGGCGGTATTTTTTATCTTCATGATTTCAGGTATGGTTTACCTGAAGAATTGAATGAAGAAAAATTTGATTATATCGTGTCTTCCTATGCAATTCATCACATTAATCTTGATGAAAAAATAGAACTCATAAAAGAATTAAAAAACAGGTTAAAAGAAAAAGGCAAGATAATTATTGCAGATGTGGCTTTTGAAACAGAAGAAAAATTGGATGAATGTAGACAGAATTCAGGTGAACTCTGGGATGATGATGAATTTTATATTGTTTTAGAAGATATTAAAGACAGGATAGCTGAACTGAATTTAGAGATGGAATATACCCAGATTTCATTCTGTGCCGGTGTATTGGTTATTTTTTAATGGAGGGGGTCTTATGAATGTCAGATATTGACAGCGGGAAGATCAGTATTGGCGATATCGAGGAGGCTCATCTTGACAGTATTGCGGAGATATCGAAACTGTGCTTCAGTAATATGTATGAATTCGACTGGTATGAAAACGCCGGTAATATGCTTAAATTATTCAGGCAAGGAAGGGTTATTGTAAGGGTAATTAAAATTGGAGAAAAAGCAGCCGGGTTTTGTAATTTACGGTCATGGCCCTGCGGCGGATGGATTGATTTAATTGCAATCAGTCCAGAGTATCAAAATAAAGGATTGGGAAGTTTGCTGCTGGAAGATATAAAGGAAAAGGCAAAATCAACCGGATATTGGAAGATAAGTTTAATTGTTTCCGAGAGGGAAGAGAAGGTTATTTCATTTTATAAAAGGAACGGGTTTATTATCGTTGGTGAAATGCTCGACGAGATTAAAAGAGGAGTAAACGGGATTTTGATGAGTTGTATTGTTGACTATGAACTGCATCCCAATAAAGATTAATTATAGTATTCAGGTTTATAAGAAAGGAAGAAAATATGATTAAGGTAGATTTTCATGAAAAGGAAAAGATAAAGGAAGAGAATATATAGTTTGCTGTTGTAGCGGCTTATTATAAAGGCAAAATAGTTGTTGTCAGGCATAAAGATAGAAATACCTGGGAGATACCGGGAGGACGTAAAGAAGATAATGAAACAAGTCTTGATACTGCAAAAAGGGAATTATTTGAAGAAACAGGAGCAAAAGAATTTGATTTAAAATATATCTGTACATATTCTGTAAATAGAGGAGAGGAGATTTCCTATGGGGATCTTTATTATGCTGATATATAAGAATTTGGAAAATTACCCGGATATGAGATAGAAGAAGTAAGATTAGTGGAAGGGTTGCCGGAAAATCTTACTTATCCTTTAATACAGCCTTATCTGTATGAAAGAGCTAATAAATATATTGCAGGACTGGATTGATGTAAGAAGTATTGCCATTACGAGGAATATTATTGGCCTTTGGCTGTTCTTTACTTTAACTTTACACAAGCAATATCAGCTTTGATATATGGTCTGGTATTATGATATATATTATATATTTCCAAAACTTATTTTAATTTTTGTAATAAAACATTACAAAAATGCATATGAAATTGACAAAAATGAAACGACAGTGTAATATTATATTACAATAAGGAGGGAGAGAAAAAACATGGAGAAGAGTATTTCCATTGCGCTTAAATTAAAGTGTACCAGGGAAGAAAAGGGTTTAAGCCAGGAAGAGATGGTAAAGAGGCTATCTGAAAAAAATCTTAATATCAGCAGGGAAACATTAAGCAAAATAGAAAATGGCCACAGAACTATATCAGCTATTGAGTTAAATGTTTTGTGCCAGGTTCTGGATATAGATATGAACAGTCTTTTCAAAGAATATGAAGAAGATGATTTAATTAAACTTTTCAGGAAGAGCAATTTTTCACAAAAAACTCTTGAAGAATTAGAAAAGCTACAGGATATGCTTAAAATGTTTATTTATCAAAAGAAATTATATGAAGGTAAGTTTAAGCCACAGAAGAGAAAGCCGCTTTGGGAGGAGTGTTGAGTTTTGCAAAAAGACAATTTAAATCTCCCGGAAGAATCTTTCAGACTGGGAATTAAGGATTTAGCGGAAGAAACGAGAATTAAGTTTGCCAGAAAAGGACTTTCCGATATATTCGATATTTTATCAGAGGCTGCATTTCTGGTAAGGAAACCACTGGATACAGATGAATTATCAGGATTTACTACTTATTTTGAGGAACAATTTATTGTCTTTTTAAATAGTAATTTTACTCTGGGGCATGAACGCTTTACTGGTGCTCATGAATTATATCATCTTATTTATAATGCTGATATTTTGAAAAGAGAAAAGATTCTTCTTGATGACGAAAAACATATATTAGTAGATCTAAAAGCAAATGTATTTGTTGCGGAATTTCTAATGCCTGAGGATTATGTAAAAGAAGTATTTTATAAAATTGTTAATACAGATAAGGAAAGTATTTTGTCCAGGCATGTTATTAGAATGCACAATTATTTCAAAGTAAGTTACAAGGCTATGTTGAAAAGACTTATCCAACTTGATTTATGCTCTCGTGACAGGTATGAGGAATTGAAAGATATCTGTTTAAAAGAAAACAAGGAACAACTCCAGGCTTTAACCAGACAGGAGGGTTTTACAATTGATTTGATAGTCCCATCAGAAGTAACGTATGTTCCTAGAGAGTTTATAGAATTTGTAAAGAGTAATTATGAAAGAGGGAATATTTCCTATAAGAATATGAAGAGCAGTCTTGAATTTGTCGGCTTGACTCCAGAAACATTCGGATATGAGTATCCTCTGGAAGAGGAGTATTAGAATGAGATATTCAGGAGCTATTTCTGATGCAGATATCTTAATTAATCTAGCCAGTGTAGAAAGATTGGATATTTTAGAGCTTTTATTCAGGGAAATCATTATTCCACAATTTGTGTATGATAATGAAATAAAGAAAAATGCAGGAAAGTATTATGGTGTGATAAATAAAGCTATCTATCAAGAAAGAAGTATATTTAAGGTAGTAGACAGGATGAAAGATAATTTTATAAATATTCTTGCGAGGGATATTATTGAAGACAAGAAAAAAGTGATAGGTCCAGGAGAAAGTGAATGTGCAGGATATGCTCAGGCATTGAGAATTCCAATAATAATATCAGATAATTATACTGAATTTAAGTGGTTAGATGAATTCATTACTCTTACACACAATAATATTTTAGCTTTATGTGTGTATTTTGGCGAGATTACAAAAAGTGAAGCGGCAGAAATTTTTAACAATATTAATGACAATTTATCCCGTCCATCCCGAGATAGTTTTGAAGACCAATATAGAAAGACCTTTGTGAGATTTGAGAAAAAGGGCTGGGAAAAATATCTGGTATATAGAAAATAAGCAATGAGAATATAAGGACCGTAAAGCTGAAGTAAAGGCATGGGTTTTATTTTTTTGTAAAGAATGCAGCAGGAATGCCATGAGGAGGTATTTTATGAAAGAAGAGATTTATGCCATCCCCTTATGGGATGCTTTCAGGAAGGATACGGAGTGCCCATTATGTGTAATACAGTCGGATATTGAGAAAAAATATATTGATGAGCTGCTGGACGGAGATACAGTTATGGATGTGGAGTTTAACAAAAAACTAAAGAATTATACTTTTTGTGAAAAACACTTTAAAGGGCTATTTGAGTATCCCGATAAGTTAGGCCTGGCTTTAATTGTTGAAAAACTTCTTACTTATGAAATGAGGCATCTGGAGCAGAAAAAAAGTGAAGGGAAAGCTCTTAATCCCTTAGCTAAAATGTTTCATAGGAGGAATAGCAATGAAAGGGGCTTAAGTGAAGATAAAAAGTGTTATCTATGCGGACATATTGAAGAGACAATGTCAATATATATAAAAACACTATTGTATTTATGGGAAGAAAACAGGGAATTCAGGACCATATATGAAAGTTCAAGAGGATATTGCCATAAACATTTTCACAGTGTTATTAATCAAGCTAATAAATTTGCCGGTAAACAGGCTGGAGAAGAATTTTTGAATTTGACTTTTAAAATTCAGCAGGAAAATATGAAGATGCTGAATGAAGAATTAAACTGGTTTATTAAAAAGTTTGACTACCGTTTTGTCAATAAACCCTGGAAAAACTCCAGAGATTCATTATTTAGAAGTATTATTAAATTAACAGGAAATTTCATTCCAGATTGACAAATCGCTACTTTTTATGATAAGATAAGTTAAACTGGTAAGAGGAAAAGACAGCTGAGTTATATAGAGTTGAGATTAGTATGTTTTGGATGAGCCTTTGAGGGTGGAGTATAAGACGAACGACCTGGATCATATAAGGTAGTACCACTGAAGGTGACCTGCCCTTTGATAGGACAGGTTTTTAATTTTCAATTAATTATAAAAAATATTCATTGTTTAAAAAGGAGGAATTAAGAAGTGAGAAGAGCTGTTAGATTGGTTGTTTTTCTGTGTTTAGTTGTTTCAGTATTAGCAGGTCTCTGTGCCTGTTCCAAAAAAGAAGACAAATATACCATCGGCATTATCCAGATAGTAGAGCATCCTTCACTGGACACTATTCGCCAGTCCTTTATTGATAAACTGGGAGCTGAGGGTTATGTAGATGGTGAGAATATCGTAATTGATTATCAAAATGCACAAAATGATCAGACAAACCTGAATACCATAAGCAAAAAATTTGTCAATAATAAATATGATATGATAGTGGCTATCGCTACTCCAAGCGCACAGGCTGTTGTTGCAGCTACAGATGAAATACCAATAGTTTTTGCTGCCTGTACAGATCCTCTGGGCTCAAATCTGGTAAGTAATCTGGAGAAGCCCGGTGCTAATGTTACTGGAACCTCTGATGCTGTTTCAGCTGAAAAAATCATGGAATTAGCAAATAGAATTACACCCGGGTTCAAAAAAATAGGGGCACTTTATAATTCCAGTGAAACAAATTCAATTTCTGTAATAAATGAACTGGAAGAATATGCAGCAGCCAATGGCCTGGAAGTAATCAAGGGTACTGTTTCTAGTTCATCAGAAGTGCAGCAGGTCGCCATTTCCCTTGTTGGAAAGGTGGATATTCTCTTTTCACCCATTGATAATACTATAGCTTCAGCCATGGCCATTGTCGGGAAAATTGCCAGGGATGCAAAGATACCCTTTTATGTGGGTGCAGACAGTATGGTAAAAGACGGGGCTCTGGCCACATATGGCATTAACTATGTTATCCTCGGTCAGGAAACAGGTGAAATGGCAGTGCAGATAATTAAGGGTAAGAAACCAGGGGATATACCTGTCCGGACCATGTCAGATATGGATATCTATATTAACAAAACAACTGCTGAGAAAATAGGGATAACAATACCTGCAGATATCCTGGAGCAGGCTGCTGAAATATTTGAGTAAATAGTATTAAGCCGGAATAACAGAATTTAAGTAGAATCTGCTTATTAAAAGAAAAAAGGGTGAATATGCAATGAATATATACACATTACAGAGTGCATTAGAGCTGGGTATCATCTATTCATTACTGGCTCTCGGTTCTTTTATATCCTATAGAACCCTGAATTTCCCTGATCTGACAGTGGAGGGCAGCTATACTCTGGGAGCTGCTGTCAGTGTCATGGTTACTCTGGCCGGCTATCCCTATCTATCACTCCTCGCCGCATTTGTAGCCGGGGCTGTTGCCGGCTCCATTACTGCCCTCTTAAGCACCAGACTGAAGATTCAGCCTCTCCTGGCCGGAATTCTCTTGATGCTGGGATTATACTCCATCAATCTAAAGGTTATGGGTAACAGGGCTAATGTGAATCTGATAAACCATAGAAATATTTATTCCATATTTGAAGGGACAATCGTTGAAGGGTTTCAGACACTCATCACGGCCTCATTAGTACTGGCTGTAGTGTTAATAATACTTTATTTCTTCCTGAAAACCAGGCTGGGTTTTGTACTCCGGGCTACAGGTGATAATCATGTAATGGTAAGAGCATTGGGTACAAATACTGATTTTACTATTTTACTGGGATTATCATTATCCAATGGACTGGTTGCTTTATGCGGGGCCATGATAGCACATGAACAGCTCTTTGCTGATATCGGAATGGGAATAGGTATGGTGGTAATAGGATTGGCATCAGTCATAATCGGGGAAGTACTCTTTGGCACAAATACTCTGCTGAGGAGAATGATTGCAGTAATACTTGGCGCTATAGTTTACAGGCTTATCATTACCATTGTCCTTGAGTTTGGAATGCCTGCAACAGATCTTAAACTTATTTCTGCAATTATAGTGGCAGTTGCCCTATCCATGCCGGTAATCAAAGAGAAAATGGAACTGGCCGGAAGGAAAAAGGCAAATCTCAGGGGAGGGAGAAGCAATGCTGGAAATTAGATCTATCAAAAAAGTTTTTGAAGCTGGCAGTATTAATGAAAAAATAGCGATAAATAATCTCAGCCTTACCCTGGAAGAAGGGGAATTTGTAACTATCATTGGTGACAATGGAGCTGGAAAATCTACACTCCTGAACTGTATAGCAGGAGAATATATTGTTGATGAAGGCCGGATACTCCTTGATGGTATTGATATTACCTATATGCCTGAATACAAGAGTTCACAGTATATAGGGAGGGTATTTCAGGATCCCCTTAAGGGTACTGCCTATGATATGACTATTGCTGAAAATCTTGCAATAGCCTATGCCAAAGACAAACCAAAAAATCTACAGCCTGGTATCAGGAAAAGTGACATTAAAATGTTCAGGGAGAAATTGTCTTTAATTCAACTGGGGCTGGAAGATCGGCTGAATCAAAAAGTGAGTCTGATTTCAGGAGGTCAGAGCCTGGCAATGACATTGTTGATGGATACCATCGTCAAACCAAAATTGTTGCTGCTGGATGAGCATATAGCTGCACTGGACCCTAAAATAGCAAAAAAGGTCCTGCAGCTGACCGGAGAGATAGTGGAAAAAGAAAAAATAACTACCATGATGATCACTCATAATATGAAGGTTGCCCTTGAATATGGGAGCAGGACTATTATGATGCATGAAGGCCAGATCATTCTTGATATCAAGGGTGAGGAAAGGGAAGAAATGACAGTTGAAAGCCTGATCAATCTGTTTGGCAAGAAAGCAAAACATGATCTGGAAAATGACAGGATCCTCTTGAGCAGATAAAAAAAACCTTTAAAGGGATGGTTTTTGTTCATGAAAAGAAAACTATCTGTCATGTTTAATTTTGTCTCTGTTCTGGGACTTATATTTCTAATTACCGGTCCGCTTGTAATCTTCCAGGATTATATAGCATACGGGTCAAGATGGTACAAGGTTTTGCCAGCCACAATTATACCGGCATTAATATTGTTTTTTATTTCAGGATTCAAAGAGAAAAGAAAAGTACTTTATATAGTTATAATAATACTCCATATTATTTTACTCTGGGGATATTTTAGTTACCATTGTTTTTTCAGTTCAGGGCCTTTTACTGATATAAGGCTTTATGACCATATCCTGAAAGAGAACAATTATCCGGAGAATCTGGAATTGTTCCCTGATGAGATACCTGAAGATGTAAGTGAAATAAATATGCGGTATTTCAGGGGGATGTTGCAGGGGAAGGCATTCTTTGTACTGAAATATAAGGCTCCGGATGAACATATTGGTGAAATACTTAAAAAATATGATTTTAAAAATGGTGTTGTTCCTGGCAGGGGAGCAAATGCAGCATTGTCATATACGGGCTATGCCCATATTAGAAATATGGATGATGAATCTTTTCTTAAAAATTATGGAGATAAAATATATATATACGAAAAAGAATACAGCAATAGTTATTATACTACCGGGATACTGATTTTAAGAGATGCAGCAGAAGTAGTATATTTTTTATTTTCTATGTAAAAAAATAGATTGTCCAGGGTGGGTCTTATTCATAAGGAGGATGTAGTGGATGAAAGAGATTGTCATTATTGGTGCCGGGATAGCCGGATTGTCCACCGGGTGCTATGCCCAAATGAACAATTTCCAATCTGAAATATATGAGATGCACTCCATTCCCGGTGGTGTTTGTACATCCTGGAGGAGAGGTGATTATCTTTTCGATCATTGCCTTCACTGGGTAATAGGCTCAAACAAAGGAACGGGTTTGTACCCCATTTTTAAAGAATTGGGTATAGCTGATTCTATTGATTTTTTCTATACTGATATACTCCGTGTTATATCTGTAAATGGTTTGAGTATGACTGTTTATACAGATATCAATAAGTTTGAGGCTGAGTTGATGAATCTATTCCCTGAAGAGAAAAAAGGCATCATAAAATATATCAATCTTGTAAAAAAATATATTGAGTTCAACCCGCCGATGGATGGTGATTTTGGTAATTTCGGGATAAGCGGTTTTATAAAACTTCTTCCCTTTATGCCTTCCTTTATGAAACTGAAAGGAATAACAGTTGAAGAGTTTTTTGATAATCTGTTTACTGATAATGTATTGAAAGAAATGCTCTTCCGGCTCTTTCCGGTTAAAAAAATGCCTGCTTTGATGGCAATTATGCCTTTAAGTTTTATGCATCGGAAGGAGGCCGGTTATCCTCTGGGCGGTTCTTTAAATTTTGCAAAGGCAATTGAAAAGCAATACACTGGGCTGGGCGGTAAAATACATTATAATTCTAAGGTCAAAAAAATAATAGTCAGGGATTTCCGTGCTATCGGGATTGAACTGGATAATGGTAATTTTATTCCTGCAGACATAGTGATTTCCGCCTGTGATGGCAGGACAACACTGTTTGAAATGCTTGAGGGAAAGTATCTTGACAAAAAAATCAAACAATTTTATCAAAAACCCCATTTGTGGCCGCCATTAATATCAATCAGTTTAGGAGTAAAAAGGGATTTTTCCGGTCTGCCGGAAATAAATGATTTTAAACTGTCTGAACCAATTATAATTAATGATAAAAAGATTTTTTGGTCCGGATTTTTCCACTATTGTCATGATCCTCACTTTGCACCCAAAGGTAAAAGTGTTCTTAAAGGCCAGATAGAAACAGACTATTTTTATTGGAAACAATTATATGAAAATAATAGAGATGGATATTATAATGAAAAGGAGAGGATACTGGAAGCTTATATCAGTATACTTGAGGATAAATTTCCTGGGATTAAGGATGATATTGAGGCTGCAGATGTTGCCACTCCAGTTACCTGGGAGAGGTATACTGGTAATTGGCAGGGATCTTATGAGGGTTGGCTGCCTACGATTGAAACCTTTGGTATGAGATTACCCAAAAAATTACCCGGTTTAAGAAATTTTTATATGACCGGCCAGTGGGTGTTTCCAGGGGGCGGTGTTCCAATGTGTATGGCCCAGGGAAAGAATTTGATAGGGCAAATTGTTAGGGAAAGAAAAGGGAAAAAATGAATTGGGGGAACAGTATGATATTAACTGTCACTATGAATCCGGCTGTTGATATTATCTATGAAGTTGAAGACTTTAGGGCGAATAAAGTTTTCAGGCCGGTTAATATGATGACATGCGCCGGCGGAAAGGGAATAAATGTTGCCAGAGTGATAAGGGAGTTAATAGGAGAGGTAAGTGCTACTGGATTTATTGGAGGCAGTAATGGTCTTTATATAGAAAGAGAATTAAAAAGGGAAGGTATTAATAATAAATTTTATTATATTCAGGATAATACCAGAACAAGTATTCATATCATTGATCAGAAAAATGATACAACTACGGCAGTATTAGAATCTGGTCCCTGTATAGAGGAAAGGGAAATAAAGGGGTTCTTGAAAAAATTTGAAGAGATGATTCAGGACTGTAAAGTTATCATTGCTTCCGGCAGTCTTCCGGCAGGTCTTCCTGATAATTTTTATCAAGTACTTATTGATATTTCCAGAAAAAAGAATGTGTATTTTTTACTGGATACCAGCAGCAGTTACTTAAAAAATGGTATTAACTCAGGCCCGTATATGGTGAAACCTAATGAAGATGAAGTAAAACAATTATTTGATGTGAAAGAAGGTAAAATAACTGATTATATTCCAGTACTAAATGAATTTAGGGAAAAAGGAATTGATTTGCCTGTGATAACTTTAGGTAAGTATGGTTGTATTACATTAATTGAAAATGAAGTATATCAGTTTATACCCCCGGAAGTAAAAGCCAAAAATCCCGTAGGATCTGGTGATGCATTTATGGGGGGATGCGGAGCCGGGATATATAAAGATTTAGATCCGATGGAAACAATTAAACTGGCTTTAGCCTGTGGTACAGCAAACTCTTTATTCTTAAAAAATGGTATAATAACTAAAGAGAGAGTTAATGAAATTAAACGCAAAATAAAGATTAGAAAATGCGGAGAATAAAATTTTCCACAATTTAAAAGAGAATAGAGGTGGGTAAATATGAAAAATTTCTTTATAAGATCAAAAGAGCTTGAAATACAGATCAGTGAATACCTTGATCTGGTGAATGAATCCGTTATTATATTCCAGCAGTGTGTCAGTAACTATATCAAAAAAGAATATGAATTGTTCGAAAACTATTATAAAGATATACTTGATATAGAGAACAAGGCTGATGACAGGCAGAAGGAAATAAAGTACAAAATTTATGAATATATGCTTATTCCTGAGTCGAGAGCTGATGTTCTGGAAATTGTGGAGAGTATGGATAATATAGTAGATTTAACCAAAGAGGTGCTCACGGATTTATCCATTGAGGAACCTGATATACCGGAAGAAATAGGAGAAGATTTTCTGGAACTGACAAAGCTGTCGGTAAAGACTGTTGAAGAGCTTATTAAGAGTGTCAGGGCTTATTTTGAAGAGATTTTTATGGTCGGGAATTATGTTAATAGAGTTGATATTTATGAACATGAAGTTGATAAGATACAGATCAGGATTAAAAGGAAAATTTTTAAGGGAGATATAGTTGACGATTTTATCAAAAAACTGCATTTAAGACATTTTACTGATAAGATTTCCTCATTAGCTGATGAATCTGAAACAATAAGTGAACGTTTAACTATAGCTGCCTACAAACGCAAAATGTAGTACAGGAGAGAGAGATAATAATGATTGAGACCCTGTTTTTCTTATCAGCAGGACTATTTTTAGGATGGTCATTGGGAGCTAATGATGCAGCGAATATATTTGGCACAGCTGTAAGTACAAGAATGGTAAAATTTAAGACAGCAGCAATAATTATATCTGTTTTTGTAATCATTGGATCTGTTTTCAGCGGGAGCGGTGCACAACAAACACTTGGAGCACTTGGTGAAATAGATTCCCTCCCTGGAGCCTTTGTAGTGGCTTTAGCTGCTGCTCTTTCGATTTTTATGATGACAAAGCTCGGTCTGCCTGTGTCTACTTCCCAGGCGGTTGTTGGAGGTATTATCGGCTGGAACTTTTTCACCGGCCATGATACTGATCTCCAGATAGTGATTAAAATTGTAGGCACCTGGATTATATGCCCTGTATTATCAGCAGTAATCGCCTTTCTGTTATATAAAATGGTTAAGAGGTTTATAAATAAAAGAAAAATACACTTACTATCTCTTGACCATTATACAAGGCTTGGTTTGATCATTGCAGGTGCTTTCGGTTCTTACAGCCTGGGCGCCAATAATATTGCAAATGTCATGGGTGTTTTTACAGATTCAATGAAACTAAATAGTATCAAGATAATGGGTATACTGGAGTTAAATTCAACACAGCAGTTGTTTTTTCTGGGTGCAATCGCAATTGCTATAGGGGTATGTACTTATTCAAAGAGAGTGATGATGACAGTAGGAAATGATATTTATAAACTTTCCAGTATGTCTGCACTTCTGGTAGTCCTCTCCCATTCAATAGTATTATTCCTGTTTGCTTCTGAAGGACTGAAGATATTTCTTGAGAGTCATGGGCTTCCATCTCTTTCGCTGGTACCGGTATCCAGTACTCAGGCAGTTGTGGGAGCAGTAATTGGAATAGGCCTGGCCAGTGGCGGCAGGAATATCAATTTCAGGCTGGTGGGCAGAATAGGTCTCGGCTGGATAGTGATGCCTGTTATTTCTGCTATTATTTCATTTATAATGATGTTTTTTATGCAGAATGTT
>JAAYLO010000203.1 GCA_012521855.1 Halanaerobiaceae bacterium | reverse complement strand
GTCGAGGAGAAAGTGAACAAATTAAGCAAATATTTCAATGGAGAACCTCAGGAAGCACATGTTTCAATGGAGGTAGAGAGAGATCGTCATATAGTTGAGGTAACTGCCTACGTAAATGGTTTTATTCTCAGGGGAGAAGAAGAAAGTAATGATATGTATGCTTCTATTGATGGAGTAATAGAAAAACTCGAACGACAGGTTCGCAAATATAAAACCAGGATTAAAAAGAAAGTAAGGGAAAGAAAACAGGAATTTAAAGAAGATTATAAAGAGGAGAGAACAGAAGAAGTATTGAGTGAAAAGGATTATCATGAGGAAGAAGAAGCTTTCAGGCCAAAGATAGTCCGCACCAAGAGATTTGCCATAAAGCCAATGCATGTGGAAGAGGCTATCATGCAGATGGATTTACTCGGCCATGATTTTTTTGTATTCTCCAATGCAAATACTGATGAGGTGAATGTAGTCTATAGGAGAAAACATGGGGATTACGGCTTGATTGAACCTACATTTAAATAGAAATAGGGAACCCGGTGGAGGATGAAATACTCCTTTCCTCCACCGGGTTTTTTTATTATGAATAGAAGCTGGCCCTGCTGAAAAGATCTTCAGGTTATTATTTTTCTTCCAGGTATTTTATTATACTTTGAGCTGCCTTTTTACCTGCTCCCATAGCCTTTATTACAGTTGCAGCACCGGTTACTATATCTCCCCCTGCATATACTCCGGGAATAGAAGCAGAGAGGTTTTCATCAACAATTATACCGCCATTTAAGTTGGTCTTCAGCCCGGGTGTATTATATTTTAGAAGAGGATTGGGAGTCTGGCCGATAGCAATAATAACATTGTCCACCTCAAGGCTCCAGTTAGAGCCGGCTACCGGGACAGGTACTGGCCTTCCGGAGCTGTCTATTCCTTCCAGCTTCATTTTCACACATTCTATGCTTTTTACTCTTCCATTTTCTCCATGGAAGGCTGTGGGATTATTTGATAATCTGAAAATAACACCCTCTTCTTCCGCATGTTCTATTTCTTCATCTCTGGCGGGGAGTTCTTCCTTTGAACGGCGGTAAATTATGGAGACCTCTTCTGCCCCCAGCCTGACGGCAGTACGTGCCGAGTCCATGGCTACATTACCACCGCCTATTACAGCGACTTTTTTCCCTATCCTGACAGGGGTTTTATATTCAGGGAATTTATAGGCCTTCATCAGGTTTACTCTTGTCAAAAACTCATTTGCTGAGTATATCCCGTTAAGGTTTTCACCGGGCAGGCCCAAAAATTTAGGAAGCCCGGCACCTGTTCCGATAAAGACTGTACTGTAACCCTCAGCAAACAATTCATCTATCGTAATGGTTTTACCAATTACTACATTCAACTTGATTTCTACGCCCAGCTTTTGAATTTCTGATACTTCCTGATCAAGGATGTTTTCCGGGAGTCTGAATTCAGGTATTCCATAACGCAATACTCCTCCCGCCGCATGGAGTGCTTCAAAAAGGGTTACCTGGTAACCTTCTTTTGCCAGGTCTGCCGCAGCTGTTAGGCCAGCAGGCCCGGATCCTACTACAGCGATTTTCTCTTTTTTCTTCATTATCTTTGCAGGCCGGGAATCAGAAACTCCGGCTTTCTTCAGGGCATAATCACCGACAAACCTTTCCAGTCTGCCGATGGCCACCGGCTCATACTTTTTGCCCATAATACATAGTTTTTCACACTGTTCTTCCTGGGGACAGACACGGCCGCAGATTGCAGGGAGGTTGTTTTTGCTTTTAATAATATGTGCTGCCCTGTCCAGATCATCATCAATAATGGCTTTAATAAAATCAGGAATAGGTACTTCTACCGGGCACCCCTTTACACAGGCGGGGTCCTTACATTGCAGGCATCTACCGGCTTCCTGAACAGCTTCGCTTTTGTTATAACCCAGACAAACCTCATCAAAATTTTTAATCCTCAATTCAGGATCCTGACTTTTTACCGGTGTTTTTTCTTTCTGTAATGCCATTAGCTATTCACCTCTCTACCAAGCCTGCAGATGTGTTTTTCTTCTTCCTGGTAATATGATTGTCTATTCATAATTTCATCGAAATCTACCTGATGGCCGTCGAAAGCCGGGCCGTCAACACAGGTAAATTTTGTTTCTCCTCCAACAGTAACCCGGCATCCCCCGCACATTCCCGTTCCATCAACCATCAATGCATTAAGGCTTACAATAGTTTTGATATTTGCAGGAGTAATCCGGGATACAGCTTTCATCATTGGTACAGGGCCAATTGCCACAACCAGGTCTATATCTGAATGTGTTATCAATAAATCTGCTAATATATCAGTTACAAAACCATGGCGGCCATAACTACCGTCATCTGTCGTAATAAAAAGTTTGTCACTTACAGTTCTTAATTCCTTTTCCAGAATTACAAGTTCTTTATTTCTGGCCCCGGTGATAGTTAAGATTTCAGCTCCCTTTTCATGAAAGGCTTTTACTATAGGGTACAACAGGGCAGTTCCTGAACCTCCCCCTATACAGATAACTTTTTTGCACCCCTCAAGATCCAGTCTTTTCCCAAGAGGACCAACCAGGTCCTGTATATAGTCCCCGGCCTCAAGGCTGCCCAGTCTTTCTGTAGTATAACCGACTTCCTGAAAAATAAGAGTAATCGTTCCTTTATCCCGGTCATAATCTGCCACTGTTAAAGGGATTCTTTCATCAAATTCTCCGATACGGAGAATAATAAAATTGCCAGGATGTGTTTTCCTTGCAATCAGGGGGGCTTCTACTCTGATTCTTTTTATTCCTGGTGCAAGATTTTCTTTTTCGATTATCTTATACATCTTATCTCCTCCTAGCTACTCGAATTTACAGATGTTGATTGCCGAAAAAATGATGTAAATTGTCTTATTGTAAAAATAAATGGTTTATCTGATTATATAATTTTCTTTTAAAATAATCAAGATATAGCTTTAGTATAACATAATTAAGAAAGGCATGCCAAAATACTGCTGTTTTTTTGTTCCTACAGTATAATGAAACTGTTATAAGAAAGTCAAACATTGTGTTATAATATATGTAAGTTATAAAAATAAAAAAAGAGGTGGATAAGATGAGTCTGGCGGATAAGCAGTATTTGAGGATAGTGAGGGATATATTGAATAATGGTTATTATGACCAGAACCGGACCGGTGTAGCTACATATAAATTGCCCCATCAGATCATGCAATTTGATCTGGAAGAGGAATTTCCTATTTTGACAACAAAATATGTTGCCTTTAAAACAGCAGTACAGGAGATGCTCTGGATCTGGCAGGAACAGAGTAATGATGTCAGCTGGTTAAAGGAGAGGAATATACATATCTGGGATAACTGGGCTGATGAAAACAATACCATTGGTAAAGCTTATGGTTATCAGATAGCAAAATACAAACAGGTAGATAAATTGCTGGAAACTCTCAAAACAAATCCCCAGGATAGAAGAATGATTGTGACCTTCTGGAATATAGACGACCTGCCGGAAATGAGCTTACCTCCCTGTGCATTCCAGACCCTCTGGGATGTAACAGATGGAAGGCTGAATTGCATGCTTATCCAGCGCAGCGGGGATATACCTCTTGGAGTTCCTTTTAATTTCACCCAATATGCTGTACTGGTGCACTTAATTGCCCGTTCTGTTGGTTTAAGGCCAGGGCTTTTAACACATGTAATTAATAATGCCCATATTTATGAAAACCAGATAGAGGGTATGAAACTGCAGTTAGAGCGGGAAAAAGATGCATATGAGGCCCCTGAACTATGGATAAACCCTGAAATCAGTGATTTTTATGAGTTTACCATTGATGATATTAAACTGATCAATTACCGACATTGCGGGAAGATCAGGATGGAGGTTTCAGGATAATGCTGTCCATAATCGCGGCAATAGGTAAGAATAATGAACTGGGTTATAAAGATAAAATGCCCTGGCACTTGCCGGATGATTTGAAGAGGTTTAGAAGAATAACTACAGGCCATACTCTTATAATGGGGCGGAAAACCTTTGAATCACTGCCCAGAATACTACCAGAACGCAAACATATTGTTATTACCAGAAACAGTTCATATAAAGTAAAAAATATTGAGGATGGAGATCCACAGGTGCTTGTAATTCATTCCATAGAAAAGCTTTTGGAAACATTAAATCCTGATGAAGAATATTTTGTTATCGGGGGTGGAGAGATCTACCGGCAGTTATTGCCTTATTCAGACAAAATGTATTTGACCATTATTGAAAAAGAATTTACTGCAGATACATTTTTTCCGGAAATTGATTATGAGCAATGGGAGATAATTGAAAAAGAGCCAGGGAAAGAAGATGAGAAAAACAGTCTTCCTTATTATTGGCTTACTTTACGGAGGAGAAAAGCTGAAGAGAAAGAATATTAATGGCCCAAAATACCATGCATGATTTCAGGAGGGGTAAAGTTATGGAAAAAATAAGAATAGGAATTGTTGGATACGGGAATCTGGGTAAAGGTGTAGAAAAAGCTGTTAAACAGAATCCCGATATAGAGTTGGCAGCCATTTTTACCAGAAGGCCTGCTGCTCAACTTGATAGAAGTGATAATGATATTATGATTGTAAATACCAGTGAAGCTGAGGATTATGTGGGGAAGATAGATGTAGCTATTCTATGTGGCGGTTCGGCGACAGATTTACCGGAACAGGGGCCTGAGTTTGCTAAACTGTTTAATACAGTAGATAGTTATGATACACATGCCAGAATACCGGAGTATTATAATATGATGGATAAAGCAGCCAGAGAAAACGGGAATACTTCAGCCATCAGTGTCGGCTGGGACCCGGGGCTTTTTTCCATGAACAGGCTCTTGACAGAAGCAGTTCTCCCTGAGGGTAATAGCTATACTTTCTGGGGACGCGGGGTCAGCCAGGGTCATTCTGATGCCATCAGGAGGATAAAAGGGGTAAAAAATGCAGTCCAGTACACTATACCTGTAGAGAAAAGCATTGAAAAGGTCAGAAATGGTGAAAACCCTGTTTTATCTGTCAGAGAGAAACATGTCCGTGATTGTTATGTTGTTGTAGAGGAAGGGGCAGATAAAGCCAGGATTGAAGAAGAGATAAAATCAATGCCCGCTTATTTTGCTGATTATGATACAAGGGTTACTTTTATTACTGAAAAAGAATTACTGGAAAAACACTCTGCCATGCCCCATGGCGGTTTTGTAATCCGGAGCGGTATTACCGGTAAAGGGACAAAACAGTGTATAGAATTTTCTCTGAAACTGGAGGATAATCCTGAGTTTACCTCAAGTGTATTGTTAGCTTATGCCCGGGCAGTTTACAGGTTGAATAAAGAAGGACAAACCGGTGCGAAAACTGTCTTCGATATACCTTTAGGGTATCTGTCACCAAAATCCCCTGAAACATTGAGGAAAGAACTATTATAGGCTCCCTGCCGGTAATATATGTTGTTTATAGAGGAGGCATAAAAATGCTCGCTATAAAAAATGCGAAAATAATACTTCAGGACAGTATCCAGCAGGGAGATATAGTTTTTTCCAATAAAATAATAGAAATTGCTGAAGAGATCAAAACAGATAATATCGAGTTTATTGACGGATCGGGAATGTATCTTGCCCCTGGCTTTATAGATATCCACATACACGGAGCTGCCGGCCGTGATACCATGGATGAGGACCCCCAGGCAATAAATGAAATAAGCAGGAGTATTATCAAATCAGGAGTCACCTCTTTTTTGCCGACAACTACAACCATGTCTGGTGAAGATATTCAACGGGCTTTAAGAAATATCAGAGAGGCCATGAAAAATGGAACAGAGGGTGCCCGGGTCCTTGGTGCCTATGTGGAAGGGCCTTTTGTGAGCAAAGAGTATAAAGGAGCCCAGAATGAGGTATATATCCGGAACCCCGGGCTTGATCTTATAAAACCCTATCTTGATATTATAAAGATAGTTACAATAGCTCCGGAACTGGAGGGTGCCAGGGAATTAATTGAATACCTGAGTAAACGGCAGATCATAGTATCAGCAGGCCACTCTGCGGCGGCTTATGAAGAAATTATAGATGCGAGGGAGTGGGGATTAACACATTGTACCCATTTGTTTAATGCCATGACCGGATTACATCACCGTGATCCGGGGGTAGCAGGGGCTGTTCTGGTAACAGATATAGGTTGTGAACTGATAGCAGATTTTGTTCATGTTCATCCAGCAGTTATAAAAATTATATTTAAAGTCAAAAAGACGAGTGAAATCTTTTTAATTACTGACCAGATGAGGGCAGGAACCCTGGGAAATGGCAAATATGATCTGGGCGGTCAATGGGTTACTGTAAGAGACAATGAAGCCAGATTGGAAGATGGGACTCTGGCTGGCAGTGTACTCACTCTTGACCAGGCAGTCCGGAACATTGCTTCACTGGATATATTAAGCCTGCCTGAGTTGATTTCACTGGTAACACAAAACCCGGCAAGGATTTTAGGGCTCAGCGGAGAAACGGGAAAACTGGCCCCGGGATATACCGCAGATATGGTTTTGCTGGATGAAAAATTATATGTTAAAAGAGTTTTTAAAGAAGGTAAAGAAGTTTACAGGACTAGTTGAATGTCCATATCTTTTCTGTTATTTAAAGAATGGTCACTAAATTTAGTGACCATTTTATTTTAAAAATAGCCAAAATATAATAAGAGAATTGTGAGGAGGATATAATCATAAGTAAAAATGTAAAAAAGCAGCCAGATTGATTAAATATTATGAACACGATGAATATATAGTGCAGGAGGAGTCATCTGCATATAGATATGAAGGGATGAAGGCCAGCTATGAAAAATTTCTGAAAATTGCCCGGGAAAGCAGTTTCAGAAGTCTTTACCGGTCTGGAAATTAGTATAAGTGAATTATTTGCTTAAATTTTAAAGCCTGTTTCAAGG
>JAAYLO010000202.1 GCA_012521855.1 Halanaerobiaceae bacterium | reverse complement strand
TATATGGATATATGGGGTGGTGAACTGCAGTCAAGCTGGGATAATTATCTTATGATCGATCTGGATAATAATTCAATTGTTGCTGCTGTTGGAGTCGCTAAAACAATTGATTATATAGATAAAAAGCTGGCCGATAATTTCAATGGAATAATCAGGTATAAGGACAGGTATTTTATTTATGAAATCAAAGAGACTAATTACTCTATTGTTTTACACACCTGGAATAATGAACAAGAGTATATTGCAGCAGTAGTAAGTTTTTATCTTGAAAGGGAGGAAGATAACAAATGAGTATTGTACCACGGAGATTCAGTACTGATGAAGAGGAAAACAGAAGATTGTTCAGAAGAAAATTACTGGAACTGGTGGGAAGTGTAGAAGGATTTGAACCAGAGGTATATTCAGATAGTATGGGAGTTCCTACAATCGGCTATGGATATGCCTTGATTGTAAGAGGAGCAAGCACCTGGAATGCAAGAGAAAGAAGTGAAATAAACAGGCATTTGCCAGAGGGGCTTGAGATCAGTAAAGATGAATATGAGGTATTAGAGGAAATTGCCAGAGATGTCCTGAATAATCCTTCAGTAAAAGACGAAGAGAAAAAAGAAAAAGCGGAGGAAATCCTCTTTGATAAAGATGGGGACAACAGGATATCCCTTAATTTGACAAAAGAACAGGCTGAACAATTATTTGAAAATATAGCCAGAGAATATATAAACTACGGGGTAAGAAATAAGTTTGAACAGGTAACCGGAAGTCATGACTTTTTTAACTACCTGGATTATTCCAAGGAAATGATTGCTCTTGCCTCAATTATTTACCAGGGGCCAATTTACGTCAGGGGAAATGATACCCTGGTTAATGCCATTATCAGCGGAGATAGAGCAAGGGCCTGGTTTGAAATAAGGTATTTCAGTAATAATCTTAAGAACGAAACGAACAGAAGAGGATGGGGGCACAGGAAGTGCAAGGAGGCACAGATATTTGGACTATACCAGGATGAAAAAAATATAACCCAGAGAGAGGCTCAGAGGTTTTTAAATCTTTTAAATACAAGGATCTTTGCAGACAGGTCTACTTATACAGATTCACAAATAAACCGGACCGGTTTAAAATATGATGAGTTGAAGGATATGACCGCACTGGACTATATACGTTATTATGAGCGGGTTACCAGGATTGATCCAACCTGTGATTATGCCGGCAGGTCCAGAAAAATAGATGATATAATTGCAGAGGCACAGAAAAAAGCCTATGGAATGGTTTTATATGCATTATCAGATACTGAGGAAGATTTACTGAAACGGTTTTATAATAAAAAAGAATGGGAAGATGAGACTGAGAAAGGTGAGTATATCATATACACTGTTAAATCAGGTGATAGTGCCAGTAGTATTGCAAATAAATTTTTGGATTGCAGCTATACTTATCTCAGAAAAATAGACAGTAATGGTAATCTGACTGATAAAGGTCTGGACAGGTTACAGGTGGGAAGTAACCTGTATCTGCCCGTAGAATATATTAAGGATGATTATAACAATAATACTTACATAAAGAAAGAAAAAGAAGGCTATGAATTGAGGGAGGACTGGTCTAATTATAAATTTGCATCGGAAATAGTAAAGCCAAGAAAATACCAGCCCGACCTCCCTTCTTATAACTGCCAGGAATTGAGTAATGATTTACTTGAAAAGGCTATTAATACTGAACATGATAAAATCTTTATACCAGGAAATGACCAGGTCTTTGAAGAACTGGCTGTGAAATTCAAAAATGATTACAACAATGATTACATAAAATATTTGACTGACATGACCGGTAAACAGGTTGAACCGGCACTGCTCGATGACCCGTTTGCTGAAGACGGTGACTGGCTGCAGATAGAGAATCAGGAACTGATAGAAAAATTGCTTGCTGATTTTGATGAATATTTAAGTGACTATATCAGAAAGCTTCGGAAAACAGATGATAGCAATGGGGGAGAAAAAATATATTTCTCCAGACAGAGTAATTTTGATGATTTCCGGTCTTTAGACGGGGTTATTACTATATACGATATTTTCAGCTATATAATTTACGAATGTTATAACATCCTGCCTGAGGATGAATTTCTGCAGGCAATCAATAGTATTTTCAATTTGAGCCCTGATGACTGGGAACATGTTTCCAGCTGGGTTAATACTGATACTGGCCAGGATGGTTCCACAATACTGGATATAGTAAGCTTAATTACTATCTCCTGCAGGAAAGTATCTGACGGGGATGAAGGTCCTGATTCAGAAGTATTTAAGACCAGTCTGGGAATATTAAATGCTCTTCTTTCCGGAATAAATTATGATAATCTGGATTACCGGATACAGCAAATGCATACAAAAGGAAAAGTGAACATGCTTTTGAGTAAATACTTTGAAAACATTTATCATAATTATTTCTATGAATATACTGACAGGAATTTGCCACTGGATAAGGT